>DAIOWG010000121.1:2131-8509 GCA_036758645.1 Dokdonella sp.
AGCACCGACTCGACATGGCCGCGCTCCGGCGAAAGCGCGCACTCTGCGTCCAGGCGTCGGCCCTTGCAGGCCGCTTGTGCCGTTCAGGCGTGCCGGGGCTCGATGAGGTCGGAGAGATCGAAACCCTGTTCGCGCGCGAACCCGAGGAACGATGCGCGCATCGCCGGATCGGGGTGCGGGGTGCGCGACAGCAGCCAGAGGTATTTTCGATCGGGCGTGCCGACGAGGGCCGTCCGGTAGTCCTTGTCGACGCGCAGGATCCAGTAGTCGCCGCGCGTGAACGGAATCCAGCGCAGGCCCTCGGGCAGGAAACTCACGTCGAGCTTCGCGTTCCCGCTGCCTTCCACCACGCGCGCCTGCCCGACGGACTGCTTCGGCTCGCCGTTGCCGTCGAGCGCGCGGTTGTCGACGCGGATCGTGCCGTCGTCTTCGAGCGTGTAGGTCGCCGTGATGTCGGTGAAGTCTTCGCCCTCGAACCGAAGCGGCTTGCGCGCGATCTCGTACCAGGTGCCGAGGTAGCGCGCGAGTTCGACGGACGCTGCGGTCGCGGGTTCACGCGCGTGGTTCATTGCATCGCTCCTGCCCGGCACGGGCCCACGTTCTAGCCGATCGCCCATTAACCGCGCTCGACCAGCGTCGCGCGTGGCCTCTCGCGCGACCACTCGCCGTTGACTGTCCTGTTGCCGAACCGGAAGAGTGCCATGACGTCGTATCGCAGCTTCGCTTGCGTCGCCGCCTTCGTGTTCGCGTGCTGGGCGCGCGATGGTGCTGCGGCGAGCTATTGCGTGGGAACTTCGGCGCAATGGCAGGAGGCGCTCGAATCGGCCGAGGTCGATGGCGAAGACAGCCTGGTGATGGTACGCAGCGGCAACTACACCGCCTCGGGCGACCTCGTGTACCACCCGGTCACCGAGGGCATCATCCCGGCCGGACGGCTGACCGTGCGCGGCGGCTACAACAGCGATTGCTCGTCGTACTCGCTCGAGCCCGGCCTCACCGTGATCGGGGGACCGGGCGGACGCGAGTTCAAGGCCTATACGGAAACCGGGTCGGTCGTGCTCGCCGGCCTCACCTTCGACGGTGCGTTCCTGACGATGCGCGGCGACAACTTCATGGGCGGACGTCCGGAAGAATGCCCGATCCCGAACCTCGCGTTCGAACTGCTGCGCGTGCGCATCGACGGCGCGGGCACTTACATCGATGCACCTTGCCAGCAGGTGCGGGTGGAGAACACGCTGGTCACCGACGCGGTGAGCCATCCGTTCATGCAGGAAGACGCGCCCGACGTGGGCCTCGGCGTCTACCTCGTCGAGCAGGAGGACATGCACGAAGCGTCGCTGACGGTCGCGAACTCCACGATGGTGAATGCGCTCACCCACGTGACCGCGCTTTTCGACCTCGACTACATCGCGCGCGCGTACTTCTACAATTCGGTCTTCCTGCGCAGCGGCACCGACATCGACTCGTCCGCCAACGTGCTCGCGGTCCGCAACCGGTACGACACGCTCCAGTTCATGAACGGCGCGGGCCTGCTGCCGGGCTCGGGCAACAACACATCCGCGGCGCCCCAGCTCGATGCGGACTACGTGCCTGCAGCCGGCTCGCCGATGGTGAACTCCGGCACCGCCAATGTGCCGGGCGGACTGCCCGGCACCGACCACGCCGGCAGCGACCGCGTGATCGGCTTCGGCGTCGATCGCGGCGCGCTGGAGTCGCCGGTCAACAACAGCGGCGTGTACACGGTCACGAATGCGAACGCCTCCGGCAGCGGCTCGCTGCGCTGGGCGGTCGAGCTCGCCAACGCCGACCCCGGCTTCCACACGATCCGCTTCGCGATCCCCGGTGGCTGCCCGAAGCGCATCACGCCGGGCGTGGCGCTGCAGATCCACGAGGCGATCTCGATCGACGGCTGGTCGCAGCCTGGCAACGCCAGGAACACGAGCGAGTCCGGCTGGAACGGCGAACCCTGCATCGTGCTCGACGGCGGGGCCACGCGCGGGATCGGCATCGAGGCGATGGGCGCGCTGGCGACGAACCAGGAATCGATCTCGGTGCGCGGCCTTGCGTTCGAGAATTTCGACCTCGCGATCGCGCTCGCGTTCGGACTCGACCACCGCGTCTACGGCAACCAGTTCGGCGGGAACGTGCCCTCGAACGGTGCTCCGGCGATCGCGCTCGCCGGAAACGACCAGGCGATCGGACTGATCGGGCAGGGACGCACCGTGATCGGCGGGATGAGCGCGTCTTCGCGCAACCTGATCAGCGATTCGAGCGACGTCGGCGTGCTGATCACGACCTTCCTCGGGGCCGGCGGTGTCGACAACCAGGTCATCAACAACCTGATCGGCGTCGACCGCAACGGCCACGATGCGCTGCCCAACGGCACCGGCATCCGCTTGAACGGCGCGGCCAACCGCATCATCGGCAACACGATCGCCGGCAACACGGTCGATGGCATCCTGCTCGCGGGCGAAGGCGCATCGCACAACGAGATCGCGGACAACTTCATCGGCGGCGGTGTCGCGAGCTTCAGCCTCGTGGACGGAAACGGCCGCATGGGCGTGATGCTGCAGTCGGGCGCCCACCACAATGCGATCGGACCCGGCAACGTGATCGGCCGCAACGGCGACGACGGCGTGCGCGTGATGGACACCGCCGGAGGTCGCAACCGCATCCATGGCAATCGCATCGGCCGCAATGGCGCGCTCGGCATCGACCTGCGCTCGAATGGCGTGAGCACCAACGATCCCGACCCGATGATCTGCGATCCGGACATCGGCTGCTCGGGCAATCGCGGACAGAACTTCCCGTTGATCTCGTCGGCGATCCTGCGCCCGGCAGGCGCGGTGTATCCGGTGGATCAACCGCTGCGGTTGCGCGCGACGCTGCGTTCGGTACTTGGTGGACCGTACCGGATCGAGGCGTTCGCGAGTCCCTCGTGCGAGGCGAACGGACACGGCGAAGGCACGCGACTGCTCGGCTCGCTGGATCTGTCGATCACGAGCGAACCGTACTGCGACGGCCAGGTCTGCATTCACTGCGTCGACGGCAACTGCACGCAAGGCTTCACGATGTGGGTGAGCGAAGCGGGCGTCGCCACCGGCGATGCGGTCACGATGACGGCGACCGCACCGGGAGGCGACACCTCGGAGTTCTCCGCTTGCCGCAGCATCGAACGCGGGGATGACGTGATCTTCCGCGACGGCTTCGAAGGCAACTGAGGTCGGCGGCGTCAGGGTTCGATGCCGACTGCATCGAGCCGCGCGAGCAGGTCCCGCGCATACGGAGACCGCGACGCGCGGAGCCGGGGCGCGAGCGACTCGCGCGCCGCGACGGCTTCGCGTTCGCGCCCGGTCGCGGCGAGCACGGCGACACGCGCGACCTGCACCTCGAGCAGGCGCGGATCGTCGGACGCGTGGACCGCCTCGCGCAAGCCCAGTGCCTCCTGCAGCAGCGGTTCCGCGGCTTGGGCGTTGCCGAGCGCGAGCTCGCTGCGTGCGAGCGAGAACAGCGGGGCGGCGACCAGGAAGTGCCGGGGCAACAGGTTCGCGCGCGCTGCTTCGACTGCTCGCTGCGCGCTTTCGCGTGCGGCGATCGCATCGCCGCGGTCGAGCTGCCATTCGGCGAGGGCGGCGAGGGTGGCCGGCCGCATGCTGCTGCTCGCGAACGCGCCGTCGTCGAACGTCGCCGCGGCCGGTTCGAGCAGCGCTCCGGCATCGTCCAGGCGGTGGCGCAGTCGCAGCAGGTTGCCGAGGTCGAGCTGCACGCTCGCCATCCGGACGGCGCTGTCCTCCGGGCGACCGAGCTGGATCTGCATCGCCTTGCGCAGCACCTCTTCGGCCTCCGTGTAGCGGCCCGCGAGCGTCAGCGTGGTGCCGAGGCTGCGCCACGCGGACACTGCCACGTCGGTGGTCGGGCCGAGCGTGTCGCTGAACGCCTGGATCGCACTGCGCAAGGTCGGCACGGCGGCATCGAACTCGCCCACGTCGCGCTGGTCGCGTCCCGTCGCGAGGTAGTACGAGGCGAGGTCACGCAGGTTGATGCGCCCGCTCGCGCTCGCTTGCTCGAGCAGCGCCAGCCGCTGCGGCAGCGCTTCCGCCACGCGTCCCATGGTTTCCTGCAGCACCAGGAGGTTGTGACGCACGATGTAGGTGTCGCGATGCTCGTCGCCGACCGTGCGCAGCCGGATCTGCAACGACTGCCGCAATGCGCGTTCGGCACCCTCGAAGTCGTTGCGGTCGCTGAGCAGGCTGCTGAGCTCGTTGAGCGCGTGCGCGACGTGATAGCTGTCCTCGCCGAACAGCGCCTGCATCGTCGCGATGCCGGTGCGGAACGCCTGTTCGCCTTCGCCGAACCGGTCGGTGCGCGCGAGCACGTTGCCGAGATGGATCCAGGACTGCCCGACCGCCTCGCTGTGCGCGCCCAGCGCGACGGTGTCGCGCGCGAGCGATGCGCGAAGCAGGGCCTCGGCCTCGTCGAGGTGCCCTTTCTCGATCAGCACAGCCGCGATCACCGAATGCGCCTTCGCGATCGACGCCGCGGTGCCGGTGCCCATCGTCGCGAGCAGCGCGAGGCCCGCGCGCGCATGTTCGAGCGCGGCATCGTAGGCATTGGTTTCAGCCTCCACCACCGAGATGCCGACCAGAACGCGCGCCTTCACGTCGTCGGGCACGCGCGGGTCGTCGCTCGCTGCGAGCGCGCGCTGCAGCAGGGCCTTGGCGCGCTCGAAATCGCCGATCTGCACGTAGAGTTCGGCGATCAGCGTCGCCGCGTCGGACTCGACCGCGGGCTGCAGCTCGAAGGCGCCCGCGATCTGGCGCTCGCCGCGCTCGAGCAGCTCGCGCGCGCTGATCGGCTGGCCGCCGTGCGCGTCGGGCTCCGCCTGCTCGAATACGCCGACGAGGATCCGCCGCACGCCTTCCGCGCGCTCGCTCTGCTGCATCGCGAGCCGCGCGGCGGCTTGCGCCTGCTCGGTCTGTTCGCGCGCGAGACGCGCCTGCAACAACGCGGTCGCGAGCGCGCCGAGCAGGGCCAGCAGCGCGACCGTGGCGAGGCCGACGCCGACACGGTGGCGCGCGACGAACTTGCCGAGGCGGTAGGTCGCGCTCGCGCGCCGCGCCGCGATCGGTACGCCTTCGAGATGGCGCCGCACGTCGTCGGCCAGCGCGTCGACCGTGGCGTAGCGTCGTTCGGGTTCGGCCTGTAGTGCGGTTTCGGTGATCACGTCGAGGTCGCCGCGCAGGAGGCGTGCCGGCACTGGCGGGTATGGTTCGCCTTGCACAGGGGCGGTCTTGCGATCGGCGGCGGAACTCGGCAGCGCGCGGCGGGGATTGCTGATCGCGGCGAGCCGATCGAGCGACGAGGCGTTCTCGGCCAGTTGGTGCGCGCGCACGCCGGTGAGCATCTCGTGCAACACCGCACCGAGCGCGTACACGTCGGTCGCGGTCGTCAGCGACTCCCCGCGCAACTGCTCGGGCGACGCATAAGCCGGCGTCAGCGCCTGCAGCTGTGTTTCATCCGCGCCCGTCGCGGCGGGCCCCAGCAGGCTCGCGATGCCGAAGTCGAGCAACTTGACGTGGCCGTCGCGGTCGACCAGCACGTTCGACGGCTTGATGTCGCAGTGCACGACCAGCTGCCTGTGCGCGAACTGCACAGCCTCGCAGATCTCGAGGAACAGCCGCAGGCGCTCGGCGAGGCCGGCGCGCGTGGCGAGGTGCGCGAGCAGGGGTTCGCCATCGATGTACTCGAGTGCGAAGTACGGCTCGCCTGCCGTGGTGACGCCACCATCGAGCAGGCGCGTGATGCGCGGATGCTCGAGCCTGGCGAGGATCTGGCGCTCGCGCAGGAACCGACGGCGCAGGCTCGCCGGATCACCGCTCGCTCGCATGAGCTTGAGCGCCGCGCGTTGCTCGTACTGCCCGTCGGCGCGTTCGACCAGGTAGACGACGCCCATGCCGCCGCGACCGATCTCGCGCAGCACGCGCCATGGGCCGATCAGCGATCCGATCGCAGAGGCCTGTGCGACGAGATCCTGCCAGGCGCCGCGAGCCCGCGTGGGCGAATCGATCAGCGCGGACGCGCGATCGGCGGCCTCGTCCCCCTGCAGCAGGCTCGCGACTTCCGCGCGCAATTGCGGGTCGCCGCCGCAGAGCGCTTCGAGGCGCGCCACGCGCTCTTCGCCCTGCAGTTCGACCACCTCGTCGAAGATCGCGGCGACTTGCTGCCAGCGCTGCGTGTCCATGCGCTCAGTTCCGCGCAATCCGCGTCACGCGCGCGCCGCCGTGCCGGCCGGCGCGCCCGTCGCTCTCGCTCGTTTCCATCGTTCCCCTCGCGATGCGCAACTGCCACTGCACGAGATCGACGCCGGTCACCGCCTCG
>DAIOWG010000122.1:0-8476 GCA_036758645.1 Dokdonella sp.
CTCGTCTATCTCAAGCTCGACCTCGTCGAACTCGAGGCGCGTCACGCCGAACTGTGTCGCTGGCAGTTCTGGGCCGACAACGAACGCCGTCGCCAGATCTGCGAGGAACTCGAGGCGATCGCTGCGGCCGCGCTGCATCCCGATGCGGTCGCCGCCAAGGTGCGCGATGCGCAGGCCGAGTGGTCGCGCCTCGACGCGGTTGAAGGACCGCGCGGACGCGGCGGCGAACTGACCCGGCGGTTCCATGCCGCCTGCCGCGCCGCGCTCGCGCCCGCGCAGGCCTACTTCCACAAGCGCAAGGAGCTGCGCCAGACGCACGCCGGCGCGATCGATGAGCTGCTCGCGCGGGTCGCCGCGCTCGCGACCGACGACGCGAACCACGACGTTTCCGCCCTGCGCCGCGAGACCGTGCAGGCGCTGCGCGAACTCGACCGCGTCGAGCCGCGCGCGCGCAAGGCGCTCGCGCAGCGACTCAAGCACGCACTCGAAACGCTCGACGCGCGCCAGCGCAGACGCGACGAGGGCGTCGAACAGGCCAAGGCCGCGCTGATCGCCGAAGCCGCCACGCTCGCCGAAGAATTTCCGCGCGGCGCGGTCGCGGCTGCGCGCGAACTGCAGCAACGCTGGCAGGCTTGCGGCAATGGCCGCCGTTCGCGTGACCAGGCGCAGTGGAAGGCATTCCGCGCCGCACTCGATCGCGTGTACGAGCGCCTCGACGGCGAGCGCACGCAGCGCCAGGTGCAGGACGCCGAATCGAAGGCTCGCGCCGAGGCGCTGTGCGGCGAACTCGAATCGCTCGCCGCGAGCGGGACGCCGGTCGAGCGCGGAGTCGTGGCGCGGGTCGTGGAAGCCTGGAACGGCCTGCATTCGCGCGACGAAGCGCTCGCCAGGCGCTTTGCCGCCGCGCGCGAGCAGTTGCACGAAGCGGAACGCAGCGAGCAGCGGCGCCAGCGACATCGGCGCTTCGATCGCTGGCGCGAACGCGAGACGCTGTGCGTCGCCGCCGAGCGCGGTACGGAAGCGCCCGAGTCCCTGCGCTCGCGCTGGGAAGGCGCGGCCGACGGCGGCATCGCGCTGGCCGCGCAGTCGGCCCGCTTCGAAGCGGCGCTCGCGGGCACGCCGGTGGCGCCAGGCGATCCGGCTGCGCTGCGGGACCTGCTGCTGGAACTCGAGCTGCTCGCGGGCATCGACGCGCTGCCCGAAGAGCGCGAACAACGCCGCGAACTGCAGGTGGCGCGACTCGCGTCACGCATGCGCGGCCTCGCCGCTTCTTCGCCCGCGGACGAACTGATCGTCCTGCTCGAGCGTCGCAGCGCGCTCGGGGCCGTCGCCGACGAGGCGATCGAGGCTCGCTTCGGGACTGCACTCGCGTCCGCGCTCGCCAATCTCCCATGACCAGCGCCGACGGCGTCGCCGCCGGGCTGCACGGGCGATTCGATACGATGCGCGCCGCACACGCGGCCGAACCGCTGCCCGACTGGCCGACGCGCGCGCGCCGCCTGCGCACGCTGATGACGATGCTGCTTGCGCATCGAAGCGACATTTCAGCCGCCATCGCTGCCGACTTCGGGCATCGCCCGGTGCAGGAAACCGACCTGCTCGAGCTCTATCCGAGCCTTTCGACGATCCGCCATGCATTGCGCCATGGCCGCGGCTGGATGCGCGTAAGGCGCGCACCGGCCGGTTTCTGGTTCCTGCCCGCGCGCATCGAGATCCGTCCGCGCCCACTCGGCGTCGTCGGCGTGATCGTGCCGTGGAACTACCCGCTGTACCTCGCGATCGCGCCGATCACCGATGCGCTCGCGGCCGGCAATCGCGTGCTGGTCAAGACCAGCGAATGGACACCGCGCTTCTCCGAGCTGTTCGCGAAGATCGTCGCACGGCACTTCGCACCCGACGAACTCGCGGTCGTGGTCGGTGACGCGGGAGTGGCGCGGGCATTTTCCGCGCTGCCGTTCGACCACCTGCTGTTCACGGGCTCGACCGCGGTCGGACGCGAAGTCATGCGCGCGGCGGCCGCGAACCTGACCCCGGTGACGCTCGAACTCGGCGGGAAATCGCCTGCGATCATCGCGCCCGACGCGCGCTTCGAGCAGGCGGTCGAACGCATCCTCGTCGGCACGCTCGTGAATGCCGGGCAGACCTGCATCGCGCCGGACTACGTGCTGCTGCCGCGCGAGCGCGTCGGAGACTTCATCGAACTGGCGCGCGCGACCGTCGAGCGGCTCTATCCCGGGCTCGACCGCAATGGCGATTACTGCGGCATCGCCTCGGATCGCCACCACGCACGCCTGCTGGCGCTGCGCGACGAGGCGGTCGCGGCCGGCGCGCTCGCTCACGAACTCGCGCCGGTCGGCGATGCCGTGCGTCGGCTCGCGCCGACCGTGCTGACCGGCGTCACGCCGCAGATGCGCATCCTGCGCGAGGAGATCTTCGGGCCGCTGCTGCCGCTGGTGCCCTACGACGATCTCGACGAGGCGATCGCCCATGTCGCGGCTCGCGACCATCCGCTCGCGCTGTACCTGTTCGCACGCGATCGCGCGCTGATCGAACGCGTGCTGGCGCGCACCCAGGCCGGCGGCATCTGCCTCAACGACACGCTGCTGCATGTCGCGCAGCATGGCCTCCCGTTCGGTGGCGTCGGCGCGTCGGGCATGGGGGCCTACCACGGCGAACACGGATTCCGGCGCTTCTCGCACCTCGAACCCGTATTCAGGCAAGCTCGCTGGAACGCGGTCGGCCTGCTGAATCCACCATTCGGGCCGGTATTCCGGCGCCTGCTCGAGATCCTGCTGCGTCGTGGCTGAGCAACCCGCCCGGGGCATTCGCCCGGGCCGCGGTGATCAGACGTGCGAGTCCAGCACCGGCACGCGCGCCCGCCGCACCTGGCCTGCACGCGCGTCCGCGATCACGCGCTTCATCCACAGGCTCGCATCGTCGAGCAGCGAGTAGATGCACGGCAGCGCGAGCAGCGTGACGATCGTCGAGAACGTGAGCCCGCCCGCGATCGCGCGTGCCATCGGGAAGTACGGCGGTCCGTCGCTCCAGGCCGAGGCGCCGCCGAGCGCGAGTGGCAACATGCCGAGGATCGCGGTCGCCATCGTCATCAGCACCGGCCGCAGGCGCTCCTTCGCGCCGAGCACGAGTGCCTCGGTGCGCAGGTGGCCGTGGTGCCGCAACTGGTTGATGTGCACGATCATCACGATGCCGTTGTTCACCACCACGCCCATCAGGATCAGGATGCCGATCGCGGCCATGATCGAGAACGTGGTCCCGGTGAGCCAGAACAGCCAGAACACGCCGAACACCGAGAACACGAACGTCATCAGGATCGCGGCCGGATAGATCATCGATTCGAACATCGCGCACATCACGACGTACACGAGCACCAGCGCGATCAGCGTGTTGAACAACATCTGCTGCCCGGCCTGGTCCTCGCGGTCGAAGCCCTGGCCAAAGCTCCAGCGATAGCCGGCCGGCAGTGCGAGCGCGTCCATCGCCGCGGTGATCTCCTTGCGCGCGTCGGGCATCGTCTTGCCGTCCGCGAGGTTCGCGGTGATGCGCAGCGACGTCATGCGGTCCTGGCGCTGGATCGCCGAAGGCGACTCGCGCGTGTCCGTGCGAAGCATCGACAGCAGCGGGATCTGGGTGCCGTCGGGCGCGCGCAGCTTGAAGTCGGACAGGCCCGACAGGCTCTGCGTGTCGGCGCCCTGGAAGCGCAACCACACCGGCAGCTGGCGGTCGTCCGCGTTGAAGTCCTTGAGTGGCATGCCGCGCAGCGCGATCTGGATGTAGTTCGCGACCGTCTGCGCGTCGAAGCCGTACTGCGCCGCGCGCACGCGATCGACGCGCGCCTCGACCTCGCGGTCGCCGTTGCCTTTCTCCGGGCGCACGTCGCGCAGGGTCGGCAGGCGCGCGAGTACGCCCACCACGCTGCCCGAGAGTTCGGCCAGCCGTTCCATCGAGTCGCCGACCAGAGAGATGTCGACGCCGCCGCACATGCCGTCATCGCCGCTGCTGTCGAGCGCGACCTTGCCGACCGCGATCGGTGGCAGGCCCTTGCGCAGTTCTTCCTCGATTTCGGCGACCGGCCGGTGCGTCTCGCCGACGCCGACCAGGCGCTTGCCCCATTCGATCAGGCCGCTCGGCGTCTCGCGCAGCAGCAGGCGCGTCTGCGCCTCGCCGTCCTCGCTGAACCAGCTGTAGACCGAGGCGATGTCGAAGCGTTCGCGGTTCTCGTCGAGGTACTGCTCGACCTTGATGATCGAGGGCCGCAGGTCCTCCAGCCGGTAGTTCGCGTTGATCTCGTAGGACAGGCGCACGACGCGCGACTCGCCGTCGTCGAACATGTCCTTCTTGGTCAACGCGATCGGCACCATGCTGAGCACGACCAGCGCGAGCACGGCGGACATGGTCCAGCGCCGGTGCGCGAGCGTCCACTCGACGATGCGCCCGTAACGGTCGCGCAGCCGCGTGATCGAGCTTTCGTGGCCCAGGAACTTCGGCGCCTTCATGCGCGAGGCGAGCATCGGCACCAGGCTGACCGCGACCAGCCACGAGGCGAGGTGCGCGATCGACATCGAGATCGCGACCTGCGCGAGGAAGATCGAGATGTTGTTGGCCTCGCCGAAGATGTTGGGCAGGAACACGATGACGCTCGAGAGCGTACCTGCCGCGATCGCGACGCCGACCACCTGGGTGCCCTGCACCGCGCAGTACCACGGGCGGTCCGGGTAGCGCTCGCGGTACTGGTAGATGCTTTCGACCACCACCACCGCGTTGTCGACGAGCATGCCGACCGCGAGCAGCAGGCCCATCATCGAGAGCACGTTGAGGCTGATGCCGAGGAAGTACATGCAGCCGAGCGTCATCACGAAGCAGATCGGGATCGCGAGCGACACCATCAGCGTGGAGGGCCAGTCGCGCAGGAAGAAGAACAGCACGAGCACCGACAGCAACGTGCCCTCGAGCCCGGCCTTCCCGAGTTCGCGCAGGCTGCCCGTCACGTTGTCGGCCTGGCTCTCCATCGGGTAGACCTGCAGACCGCGCAGTTCCGGGGAGGTACGGATGCGCTCGACTTCGGCCATCACCGCGGTGCCGACGTCGACGAGGTTCGCATTGCGTTCGCGGTAGATGTCGACGCCGACCGCGGGCTTGCCGTCGAGGCGGCGCGCGAAATCAACCCGCGCGGGACGCAGCACGACGGTCGCGATGTCGCCGAGCTTGAGTCCGCGCGCGTCGACAGGGATCGCACGGATGTCGTCCAGAGTGCGCCACTGCCCCATCGGCTGCACGCGGAAGCGCTGCCCGGCCGCATCGATGCGCCCGCCCGAGATCGCGAAGTTCGCGTTGGAAAGGCGGTCGTAGAGTTCGTCCAGGCTCACGTTGTGCGCGCTCAGGCGGTCCGAGGACAGCTCGATCTGCACTTCCGGCTGGCCGATGCCGGAAATGTCGACGCTGGCGACGCCGTTGATGCGCTCGATCGGGCGCTTGATCACGCGATCGATGAGCTCGTAGGCATTGGACAGGTCGGCGCCCGCGCTCGCGATTCGCAACTGCAGCACCGGCTCGTCCGAGGTCGAGAACTTGCGCACGAAGTAGCGCTGCACGTCGGCCGGCAGTTCGTCGCGGATCGCATCGATCTTTTCGCGCGCCTGCACGGCCTTGATCGCGACGCTCTCGCCCCACTTGAACTCGAGGAAGATCTGCGCGGCGTCGCCGTCCGAGGTCGACTGCATGCGCTCGATCCCCGGCAGGGTCGCGAGCGCTTCTTCGACCGGGCGCGTGATCGTGCGTTCGATCTCGCCCGGCGTCGACCCGGGGTACGGGATCTGCACGAACAGGAACGGTGCATCGATCGCCGGAAACTGCTCGAGTGGCAGCTTGAACGCCGCGATCAGCCCGATCACGACCATCGACACGAAGAACATGATCGCGGTGACGGGGCGCTTCAGGCTGAGCTCGGCGAGGGTCATGCCCGCTCTCCGGCAGCGGGAAGCGCGCCCTCGATCGGCAGCCCGCCGTCGCCGGCCGCCGCATCGGCGAGGCGCTGGCGATTGCGCTGCCCGCGCGCCACGTACCAGGCATCGCCACGGCGGTCGAGCAGGTCGTACACGACCGGCACCACCACCAGCGTCAGCAGCGTCGACACCGCGAGGCCGCCGATCACGGTGATCGCCATCGGCGCGCGCACCTCGGCGCCCTCGCCGACCGCGAGCGCGAGCGGCGCGAAGCCGATCAGCGTGCACAGCGTCGTCATCACGATCGGGCGCAGGCGCGACTCGGCGCCCTGCGCGATCGCCTCGCGCTTGGGCACGCCGGCTTCGCGCAACTGGTTCACGCGGTCGATCAGCACGATGGCATTCTTCACCACGATGCCGACCAGCATGATGAGTCCGATGAACACGACCACCGAGATCGCCGAGCCCGAGAGCTTCAGTGCAAGCACCGCACCGACCGCTGCGAGCGGAATCGAGAACATGATCACGAACGGATGCAGCAGCGATTCGAACTGCGAGGCCATCACGAGGTAGACCAGGAAGATCGCGAGGCCGAGCGCGAACAGCAGCGACGTCACCGAGTCGTCGAGCTCCTCGCTCTGGCCGCCGACCGCGACGCGCACGCCGGCCGCGAGCGGATTTTCCGCGACGATCCGGTTGACCTCGCCGACCGCGCTCGCGAGGTCGCCGCCGCGCAGGTTGGCCGACACCACCGCGACGCGTTCCTGGCTGATGCGATGGATCTCGCTCGGCCCTTCGCCCGAGACCACGTCGGCGACGGCCGACAACCGGATCGGCGTGTCACCCGGGGACTGCGCCGATTCGGTGCTCGCCGCGGGTGTCGTCGCGCCCGCGCCCGTGCCGGCAACGGTCGGCGCAGGCACGTAGCCGACGATCAGGTTGCGCACGTCGTCGACGCTGCCACGATCGGCCAGTTGCGCGCGCACCAGCACGTCGATCTTGCGGTCGCGGAAATCGTAGCGCGTCGCGACTTCGCCCTTGACCTTGCGCACGAGCCGGTCCGCGATCTCGCGCGTGGTGAGGCCGAACGCGGCCGCGCGGTCCTGATCGAACGCGACCTGCACTTCGGGATAGCCGCCTTCGACCGTCGACTTGACGTCGGCGAAGCGCGGCGATTCGCGCATGAGTTCGGCCAGCTTCTGGCCGCCCTTTGCCAGCGCGTCGAGGTCGTGGCCGCGGATTTCCACTTCCAGCGGCGCGGAGAAGCTGAAGAGCTGCGGGCGCGCGAACTTCACGCTCGCGTCGGTGCGCGTGAACGCGCTGCGCAGGCGCTCGACCTCGGCCGCTTCGATCGCCTTGCTCCCGCCGTCGACGAGTGCGATCGACAGCCGCGCGATGTTCTCGCCCGAATCGGTCGGACTCGCATCGAGGCGCGTGCCGGTGCCGGCCACGCCGTAGATCGAGGCGACGCCGGGGTCCCTGGCATGGCGCGCGGACACCTCGGCGACGACCGCGTCGGTCTGCGCGAGCGGCGTGCCCGGCGGCAGCGTGATCGTCATGTCGAAGCGGCCCTGCGCGAGTTGCGGGATCAGGTCGAGTCCGAGCGTCGGAACCAGCGCCATCGTCGCGACGAATGCGGCGCCCGCGAAGGCGAGCACACGCCACGGATGCGCAAGCGCCGACGGCAGGCGACGATGGTAGAACGACGCCGCGCGGTCGTATGGCGCCGTGACGCCGCGGCCGACGAAGCGCAGTCCGCGGCCGAACACGCGCCCGAACAAGCCCGAGACCGACGCGATGAGCCACGCGAACGCGCGCGGCGCGGTCTGGAACACGAGCTCGCCGATCCAGCGCGCGCCGACCACGGCACCGCGCAGCGCGCGATTGCGCGGGAGCGCACGCGGCGCCTTCACCGGCTCCTCGCGGTAGGCCAGCGGCGAGCGGCCCTTGAGCGAGGCGAGCATCGGGATCAGCGTCATCGCGACCACCAGCGAGATCAGCATCGCGAACGTGATCGTGAGCGCCTGGTCGCGGAACAGCTGGCCGGCGACGCCCTGCACGAACACCAGCGGGAAGAACACCGCGACCGTGGTCAGCGTCGATGCCGTCACCGCCATGCCGACCTCGGCGGTGCCGCGCACCGCGGCCTCGAGGATCGAAGCGCCCTTCTCGCGCAACCTGGCGATGTTCTCCAGCACCACGATCGAATCGTCGACGACCATGCCGGTGGCGAGCGCGAGGCCGCCGAGCGACATCACGTTGAGCGACAGGTCGAGCTGGTCCATGAAGAAGAACGTCGCGATCAGCGAGACCGGCAACGACAGCGAGATGATGAACGTGCTCCACGCATCGCCGAGGAAGAAGAAGATGATCAGGATCGCGAGCACGCCACCGAGCAGCGCATCGAACTTGACCTCGTCGAGCGCGTGCTGGATGAAGACCGACTGGTCCTCGATCGTGGTGAGCCGTGCACCCGACGGCAGCGATGCCTTGAGGCGCTCGAGCTGGACCTTGAC
>DAIOWG010000123.1:0-8438 GCA_036758645.1 Dokdonella sp.
CCGGTGGGCGGCGCTGCCGGGGGTGTTTCTCTTTGGTGACTTTCTCTTTCGTAAAGAGAAAGTCACTCGCGCACAAGGATGTGCGCGACACACGCAGGGACGCGAGTCGGTCCACCCGAAATCCACCAGACCAACTGAGCCGAAGGGCGTCAGCCCGCCTTGCGCTCGCGCGCGAGCGCGATCAACCCGACCCCGACGAGGATCACGACCATCGCGACGATGTCGAGCGAATGCACGACCTCGCCTCCGAATGCGACGCCGACCATCACCGCCACCGGCGGATTGACGTAGGCATAGCTCGTCGCGAGCGCGGGGCGGACCGTGTTCAGCAGGTACAGGTACGCGGTGAAGCCGATCAGCGAGCCCGCGACCGCGAGATACACGACCGCGAGGCTTGCGGATGCCGACGGCGCAGCCGGCCAGCGCTCGCCGACCGCGAGCGCGAACACCAGCAGGATGACGCCGCCGGTGAGCATCTGCGCCGCGGTGTTCATCGCCGCGGGCGGCATGTTGCGCCGCTTGCTCCAGACCGAACCGAATGCCCATGCCGCCGCGGCAACGATCAATGCGAGCGCGCCGAGCGGCGCACCGCCCATGCTGCCGCCGAGGTTCAGCAGGATCACGCCCGCGAAACCGACCGCGAGGCCGGCCCATTCCATGCGAGCGGGCCAGGCGCCGTAAAGGCCTCCGAACATCGCGGCGAACAGCGGCATGCTCGCGACGGCGACCGCGGCAAGTCCCGAGGGCACGCTTTGTTCTGCATAGCAGACCAGCCCGTTGCCGAGGCCGAGCAGCATCGCGCCGGTGGCTGCCGCATTGGCCCACTGCGCGCGCGTCGGCGCGGGCATTCCGCGCCAGCGCAGGAAGCCGTAGAGCACGGCCCCGGCAGCGATGAATCGCACCGCAGCCATCAGGAACGGCGGATAGCTTTCGAGCGCTATGCGGATCGCGAGATAGGTCGAACCCCAGATGAAATACAGCGAGACCAGCGCGAGCGGCACGAGCCAGCGTCGCCGCGCGGCGTGATCGGCGGTGCCTGCGGCGGCGTCGGTGCGGCGCATGCTGTCGTCCATCGGGAAGTCCTGGTCGCGGCAGGGCGCCGCGCCGCATCAATGGGGTGGCGGGCGGCGATCTCGAGGGCCGCCCGCAGCGCGTGCGGCAGGGCCAATGCGCACCTCAATTCGACGGCAACGCCGCGTCACGCATTCAGAACCGCGGGGATTTCACGCGAGCAGGCGTTCCGGGGCCATCGACGACCGAGAATTCGCCTTCGATTACGCCGGCCACCGTCGCCGGACGCTCGGATTCCGCGCCCTGTGCGCGCGTGCGCAGCGAGCGCGCGGCCAGCAGCAACGCGCCGCCGATCGCGAGCGCGGCGACCGCGAACACGCCGAGCGCGACGAGGACCAGCGCGACCACGACGCCGACGAGGCCGAGCAGCAGGCGCGCGAGCGGATGGCGCGGCCGGACGCTGCGGAAGCGGGCATGGAACATCGGCAGGATCTCCGTGTGCGAAACTATGCAGGTTGCGTGGTGCTCCAACCATCCAACATAGGGGCCGCGCCGCGGCCCGGCAAGTGCCGAAGGATGGCATGGACGACCGCGCGCCGCTGTGCCGGCTGGACGACATTCCCGACGGTGGCGCGATCGGCGTGCATGTCCCGAGCGCGACCGGCGGCTTCGACCTCATCGTGCTGCGGCGCGGTGACGCGGTGTTCGCGTACCACAACGAATGCCCGCATGCAGGCCGCGCGCTCGACTATGCGCCGGGCAAGTTCCTCGTGCGCGACGGCCGCCTGACCTGCGCGGTGCATGGCGCAAGCTTCGCGGTCGACAGCGGCGCCTGCCTCGGCGGGCCTGCGCGCGGCGGCCTGGTCGGCCTGCGCGTCGAAGTCGCGGAAGGCGCCGTCTGGCTGCGCTGACTCAGCCGCGCCCGAACACGAGGTTGACCGACACCAGCATGATCGCGAGCATCAGCACGGTCAGCGGCAGGCCGATGCGCAGGAAATCGCGCTGGCGGTAGCCGCCGGCGCCGCTCACGATCATGATCACCGGGTTCGCGCTCGGCAGGATGAACGTGTTCGAGGTCGAGATCGCGACCACCAGCGCATACACCGCGGGATTGCCGCCCGAAGCGAGCGCGACGTTGATCGCCATCGGCACCATCATGACCGCCGCACCGACGTTCGAGACCACCTGCGCGCAGAGCAGCGTGATCACCGCGAGCACCGCCTGCAGGCCCCACTGCGGCCACTCGCCGAGATAGCGCAGCACTTCCTGGGCGATCCATGCGGCGGCGCCGGTCGAATCCATCGCCCAGCCGAGCGGGATCAGGCAAGCCAGCGTGAAGATCGTCTTCCAGTTGATCGCGCCGTACGCCTCGTCCATGTTGAGCACGCCGGTCAGCAGCATGCCGACCGCGCCGATCAGCATCGCGATCGAGAGCCGGATGTCGGTGAACAGGCCGAGGCCGAGCGCGAGCGCGAAAAAGAACACCGCGTGCCAGATCTTGCTCGGCCGCTGCTCTTCCTTCGGGAAGTCGGTGACGACGACGAAGTCGCGCGATTCGGCCGTTTGCGCGAGGTCGCGCCAGACGCTGTGCAGCACCAGCGTGTCTCCCGCGCGCAGCTCGACCTGGCGCACGTCCTCGCGGAACACCTGGTCGCCGCGGTTCACCGCGAGCACCGAGATGCCGTAGGTCTTGCGGATGCGCAATTCGCCGATCGTCTTCTTGATCCAGCGCGAGTTGGGCGGGATCACGGCCTCCGAGATGCCCGCGCGGGTCGGATTGAACAGGTCGCCGAAGTTGCGCAGCCGCGCCTGCACCTGGCACAGCTGGTTGTTCGCGAACGCGTTGACGGCTTCGCGCTTGCCGAGCACGCCGAGCACGCTGCCGACCCAGATCATCTGGTCGCCGGGCGGCGCGAGCCGCGCCTCGTTGCCGGTCTTGAGCGCGAGGATCAGCGGCGCGCCGCGCAGTTGCTCGACCTCGCCCACGCTCATGCCGACCAGCGGGCTGTCGGTCGTCACGAGCAGTTCGACCACGTCGCCGTCGATGCCGTAGGTTTCGGCGAAGTAGGTTTCGGTGCGCCCCGGCGTGACCTTCTGGCGTTCCTCGTCGGCCGGCAGCAGCCGGCGCGTGAACAGCGCGAAGAACAGCAGTCCGCCGAGCAGCAGCGGGATGCCGATCGGGGCGACCGCGAACAGGCTGAACGGTTCGATCGTCTGCGCGCCCGGTGGCAGGTTGCGGTTCGCGCTCGCGATCAGGTCGTTGAGCAGGATCAGCGGCGAATTCGAGATCATCGTGATGTTGGTGCCGCACAGGATCATGCAGGCCATCGGCAGCAGCAGGCGCTTGAGCGGGATGCCCGTGCGCGCGCTCGCGCGGCTGGCGACCGGCAGGAACAATGCCGCGAGCGCCTGGCTCTGGATCACCGCCGACAGGCTGCCCACCATCGCGTTGACCAGCAGCGACACGCGCGCCTCGATGCCGCCGGCGGTGCGCACGATGAACGACGCGGCCTTGCCGAGCACGCCGGTGCGGTCGAGCCCGGCGCCCATGATCATCACCGCGATCAGCGAGATCACCGCGTTGCCCGCGAAACCGTCGAACAGCTGGTCCACCGGCAACAGGCGCGTGATGCCGATCACCACGATCACGAGCAGCGCCACGAGGTCGGCGCGAATCCACTCGAGCACCAGCATCAGCACCGTGAACGCGAGCAGCACGAACACGAGCGTCATGTTGGTGGTGAGGGTGAGGCCGGCGTCCATTCGGGGCGATGGTTTTTCTAGGCCGGCGCGCGGGTGCGCTCAGGTTCGTTCATGGACGAAATCCCATACCCCATGGCCGAGGCGCAGGCCGCGGCGTTCGAAGTGCGTCTCGATGCGCCACGCGGGACGCGTCGTCGGGTCGGCGTGCAGCGGATCGACGCGCCACTGCGCGCTGCCGGCGAGCACTTCCTGCATGTGCAGGGCATAGTCGGCCCAGTCGGTCGCCAAATGCAAGCGGCCACCCGGCGCGGTGCGCGTCGCGAGCAGCGCGAGGAATCCGGGCTGCAGCAGGCGGCGCTTGTTGTGGCGCTTCTTGTGCCAGGGATCGGGGAAGTAGATGCGGACCTCGGACAACGCGGCGGGCGCGATCTCGCGTTCGAGCACTTCGACTGCATCGTGGTTGTAGAGGCGCACGTTCGCGACGCCGGCGTCGGCGAGCGCGTTCATCAGTCGACCGACCCCGGGGCGATGCACCTCGATGCCGATGAAGTCGCGGGCGGGCTCGGCCTGCGCCGAATGCAGCAGCTGCTCGCCATTGCCGAATCCGATTTCGAGCACGCGCGGGGCGGTCCGCCCGAACAGCGTGTCGAGGTCGCGCACCCGGCCCTGGTAGTCGACGCCGAAGCGCGCCCAGTGCTGGTCGAACGCGCGCTGCTGCGCGGGCGTGAAGCGCCCCTGTCGCAGCACGAAGCTGCGGATGCGGCGCGCGTGGGCGGAGGATTCATCCATGCGCGCGATCACCCCGATCGCCTCAGATCACGCCGTCGATCGGACTCGAGGCGGAGGCATGTCGCTTGCGCGGAATGCGGCCTGCGAGGAACGCATCGCGCCCGGCTTCGACCGCGAGGCGCATCGCGCGCGCCATCCGCACGGGGTCCTTCGCGCCCGCGATCGCGGTGTTCATGAGCACGCCATCGCAGCCGAGTTCCATCGCGATCGCGGCGTCCGATGCGGTGCCGACGCCCGCGTCGACGAGCACCGGCACCTTCGCGTTCTCGATGATCTCGAGCAGGTTCCAGCGGTTCTGGATCCCGAGGCCCGAGCCGATCGGTGCAGCCAGCGGCATCACCGCGACGCAGCCGATCTGCTCGAGCTGGCGCGCCACGATCGGGTCGTCGGAGGTGTAGACCATCACCTGGAAACCTTCGCGCACCAGCGTTTCGGCCGCGGCGAGCGTCTGCACGACATCGGGGAACAAGGTCTTCGGATCGCCGAGCACTTCGAGCTTGACCAGCGTGTGGCCATCCAGCAGCTCGCGCGCGAGCCGGCAGGTGCGCAGCGCATCCTCGGCGGTATAGCAGCCTGCGGTGTTCGGCAGCAACGTGTAGCGGTCCGGCGGCAGCACGTCGAGCAGGTTCGGTGCATCCGGATCCTGCCCGATGTTGGTGCGCCGGATCGCGACCGTCACGATTTCGGCGCCCGCGGCTTCGGTCGCGCGCCGCGTCTCCTCGAGGTCCGTGAACTTGCCGGTGCCGGTGAGCAGGCGCGAACGATAGGCACGCCCCGCAATCACGAGTGGATCGTTGGCGGGCTCGGGTTGATCGGGCAGGTTCATCGACGTGGGCCAGGGAAAGACGGGGAAGTTCGCGCGCACGGGCGCCGCATCAGCCACCCCCGATCGCGTGCACGATCTCGATGCGGTCGCCGGCGGACAGCTCGTACAGCGGATAGCGGCTGCGCGGCACGATCTCGTGGTTGACCTCGACCGCGACGCGGCGACCGCCGTAGCCGCTGGCCTCGAGCAACTGCGCGAGCGACAGCGGCGCCTCGACTTCGCGTTCGCTGCCGTTGAGCTGGATCTTCATGCGCCTAGTGTAGTGCGTGCGCGCGCCACGACCAACGAAAAACGCCGCGCCCCGGGAGGGGCGCGGCGTCGCTTCACCCGTAGCGGCGGCTCAGCGGCGGCGGTCGTCGTCGTCCTTGTCCTTGTCGCGACCGCGGCGTTGCGGCTCGTTGCGTGGCTGCGGCTCGCTGCGCTGCTGCGGCGCGCTGCGCGGTTGCGGCGCGCTTCGCGGCTGCGGGGCACTGCGCGGCTCAGAACGCGGTTGCGGGGCCGGGCGCTGGACCGGTGCACTGCGCGGCTGCGGCGCACTGCGGGGCTCGGCGCGCTGCACCGGCGCCGAGCGCTGCGGCTCCTGACGCGGCGCCGGGGCGCTGCGTTGAACCGGCGCGCTGCGCGACTCCGCGCGCGGCTGGCGCGCTTGGCGCTGTACCGGCTCGTTGCGCGGCTGCGGAGCATTGCGCGGCTGGGCACGCGGCGTCGCCTCGCGCGGCGCCCGCACGCTGCGCGACTCGCGCGGCTGAGGCTGCGCGCGTGGCGCCGGCGCGTTGCGCGACTCGGCGCGCGGTTGCGACCGCTGCGCCGGCTGGCGCGCGGCGCGGTCGTTGCCCGACTCGCGCGCCTCGGGGCGTGCTCGTTCGGCCGGCGTCGTGCGCGATTCAGCGCGTGGCTGGGCGTTGCCGCGAGGCGCCGCGTCGCGCGCTTCACGCGCCGGCGTCGAGCGTTCGCCGCGGGGCGCGAAGCGCGATGACGGCACCGCCTCGCGGTTCGACCCGGCAGCGCGTTCGCGCGCCGGGTTGCCGCTCGCGCGATCGGTCGCCGGACGGCGTGCAGCCGGAGCGCGCTCGCCCTCGTTCGGCATGATGCGCTCGCGATCGGCCGGCGTGGTCCGCTGCTGCGGCGCGCGCTGGCCGTCCGATTCGCCGCGCTGGCGCGTGGCACTCGAACGATTCGGCAACGGCTTGGGATCGCGCGCGCCCTGGCCGACCACGCTCACGCGCTCGGCCGGCGTCCTGCGATTGGTGGCGGCATTGCCCGAGCGCTGCGACAGCTCGCGCATCTGCTCGCGGGCGAGCGGCTGGGCGTTGTTGCGCTGGATCGCCTCGACGCGTTCCCGCGGCGGGGCCGCGCGCGTCGGCGGCGCCGTACGCGCGACCACGCGCCGATCGAACGCGCGCGTGGCATCGGCGGGCGCCGAACGCACGCGGCCGGCGACGAAGCTGTCGCGCGTCGGCGCGACCGCGACGCGGCTCACGACCTCGGCGCTGCGCAACCGCGCTTCGTCGACGCGAACGCGCGCATTGGCGACCGGGCGACCGCCGACGAACGCATCACGCGGAACCGCGGTCAGCGCGGACGCGTTGCGGCGATACGCGTAGTCGACGTTGTTGATCGGGCGGCCGGAGGAATAGTTGTTGTACACATTGGTGATGTGGACGTTGTTGATCACCGTGGTATTGCGCACGTTGACGTTGTTGAAGTAGCCGCGCGATGCGCGGTACCACGGCACGTACACGTCACGCGGACCGAGCGGGAACCAGCCGACCGGCCCGCCCGCATTGATCGACACGCCCCAGCCATTTCCGCCGACGAACGCGACCAGCGCGGGCGCGTACACCGCACGCACATGGCGCGGGCCCGGGCACCAGCCCCAGCGGTTGCCGACGTAGGCCCAGCGACCGTAGTGGAACGGCGCGAAGCCCCACGGGTTGTTGTCGACCCAGGTCCAGCCCCACGGGTCGATCCACGACCAGTGGCCGCTGCGGTACGGCGCCCAGCCCGCAGACACGCGCGTCGGATACCAGACCTGGCCGTACTGCGGCACGCTGCTCCAGCTGCCGTATTCGTCGAGGTCGGCATAGCCGATCGTGTCGGACGAGACGTAGTTGCGCGAAACCGAGCGCGTGTAGCGCGCGTCACGCGCGTCGACCCAGCGGTCGAAATCGTCGCCGCGCGGCAGGTCCAGCACTTCGTAATCACGCAGCGAGCTGTCGTGGAAGCGATAGGAGCTGCCGGCCTGCACGCTGTAGCTCGCGTTGTCCTGGCCGTAGACGTCGCCGCTACCCTCGAACACCGTGACCATCGACGACTCGCCCTGCGGGTCGATGTCGATGCGGTAGCTGCCGGGACGGTTCACGACGAACGCGAGCGTCGGCGTGTCGACCTCGTAGCTCTGGCCGCTGGACAGGCTGAACACGCGCAGGTGCATCACGCCTTCGGTGAGTTCGAGCTGGGCGAGGTCGTCGTCGAGGTTCAGCAGCGTGAAGGTGCTGCGCTCGTCGAGACGGATCGTCGCCGCGCCGATGTCCATTTCGGTGCGCGAGTCGCGATCGGTGTAGAGGCGGTCGCCGGTGACGAGCGGGCGGTTCAGCGCGACTTCGGCCCAGCGGTCGTCGCCGGCCGGCTGGAAGCTGACCTGTCCGCTCAGGTAACCGACGCGCGCGACGCGACCCGGCGGGTCCGCCAGGGCAGTGCCCGCGCCCGCCGCGAGGCCGAGCACGAGCAGCACGGCCATGGACTGCCGGGCTCGCGACAACAGGGAATGGATGGACATCGTTGCTCTCCTGTGCCTACGCCAGAGCCGGTCACGGTGGGATCGCTCCCGTGTGCTTCGCCGCCCGGTCTGACAGGCGGGACAATATCAGTCCAGCGAGGCTGAATGATCGCCTTCCGCCGCCGCGCGTTTGCGCTTCCTTACGCATGGCTTGCGCGGGCTTCACGGCGGCGCCCGGCTTGCCGCGCCGCGCGCGCGCGGCTACGCTTGCGAGCGCTCGCGGGACCGAGGCTGCGATGCGGTCCGCGCCACCCGGGCGGGTGTAGTTCAATGGTAGAACTGCAGCTTCCCAAGCTGCTAACGTGGGTTCGATTCCCATCACCCGCTCCA
>DAIOWG010000124.1:0-8432 GCA_036758645.1 Dokdonella sp.
GTGGTCACCAAGCCGTTCCCGTTCGAAGGCCGTCGCCGCATGCAGGTCGCGCTCAAGGGCATCGAGGACCTCGGCCAGTACTGCGACTCGCTGATCACGGTACCGAACGAAAAGCTGCTGACCGTGCTCGGTCGCGACGTCACGCTGCTGTCCGCATTCAAGTCGGCCAACGACGTGCTGCTCGGCGCGGTGCAGGGCATCGCTGACCTGATCACGCGCCCGGGCCTCATCAACGTCGACTTCGCCGACGTGCGCACGGTGATGAGCGAAATGGGCATGGCGATGATGGGCACCGGCACCGCGCGCGGCGATGACCGTGCGATCGCGGCGGCCGAAGCGGCGATCAACAACCCGCTGCTCGACGACGTCAACCTCGCCGGCGCCTGCGGCATCCTCGTCAACGTGACGGCCGGCACCAACCTCACGATGCGCGAGTTCGACGACATCGGCCAGGTCATCCACGAGTTCGCGAGCGAGGACGCGACCGTCGTGGTCGGCACCGCGCTGGATCCGGAACTCAAGGACGACGTGCGCGTGACCGTGGTCGCGACCGGCCTCAACCGCGCGGTCGCGCGGCAGCCGCTGCGCGAATCGCGCGATCGCGACGTGATGTCGACGCCGCGCCCGCCGATGCGCGTCGTGCGCGATGGCACCACCGGACAGGTCATCGACTACGCGGGCGGCATGCCCGGCGCGATGACGCGTGCGGCGGTCGAGCATGCGGCGCAGCCGGAAGCATCGGGCGACTATCTCGACATCCCGGCGTTCCTGCGTCGCCAGGCCGACTGAGGCGCCGGCATCGAGCCCATCCGGTCCGCGGGTATCGGCGGACCCGCCGGCGATCCGCCGTCGGCAGCGACCCCGTCCTCATGTGGCGCCATGAGGGCGGGCGTCGTCGTCTCCGCACCACGGATGCAACCTGCCTGCGATTCGACTCCGCGGCCGCTGCGCCCAGCGCGAACTGCGCGGTGGGACTGCTGGCTGCAACCGTTCGCCATGAGCGCAGGCCGAAGGCCGAAGTCGAAGGGCCCGCCCACGCCGCCGTCGCCACGCTTGCGCTTCGGCTCTGCGCACGCCGGGACCGGCGCGAACGCAGATCAGGTGGACGCGCGTCCGCCGCGCGCGCAGGCCCCAGCGACATCACGCGACCGGACGCCCACGGCGGCGAATTGCCGCTCCCGCGCTACCCGCTCCGGCAGTTCCAGCCGCAAACGACCTCGGTAGGCACCGACAGATTGTTGCATCCACGCAACATCCTGTGGGGAACTTGCGTCGTTTAACTTTTCAGCACAAATCCGCTGTGCTAACCTCGCCGACGTTTTGTCAGCTCCTGCCCCAGGGGTCAAACCATAAAAATGATCAGACAGCGCACGCTCAAGAACGTCATCAGGGCGACGGGCGTGGGTCTTCATACGGGCGACAAGGTGTACATGACCTTGCGACCGGCTGCTGTCGACACCGGCATCGTGTTCCGCCGTGTCGACCTGCCGAACCCGATGGAAATCCGCTCCTGTTGCGAGAACGTGGGCGACACCCGCCTCTCCACCACGCTCGTCAAGGGCGATGTCCGCATCGCGACGGTCGAGCACCTGCTCTCGGCGATGGCCGGGCTCGGGATCGACAATGCCTATGTCGACCTGTCCGCGCCGGAAGTGCCGATCATGGACGGCAGCGCCGGTCCCTTCGTGTTCCTGCTGCAGTCGGCCGGGATCGAGGAACAGTCCAAGGCCAAGCGCTTCGTCCGCATCAAGAAGACCGTCACGCTGAAGGACGGCGACCGCTGGGCCCGGTTCGAGCCGTTCGACGGCTTCAAGGTCGGCTTCTCGATCGACTTCAACCACCCGATGTTCACCAAGCGCACCTCGACCAGCGAGATCGATTTCTCGACCACCTCGTTCGTCAAGGAAGTGAGCCGCGCTCGCACATTCGGATTCATGCGCGACATCGAATACCTGCGCGAACGCAACCTCGCGCTCGGCGGATCGATGGACAACGCGATCGTGCTGGACGACTATCGGGTGCTCAACGAGGACGGCCTCCGCTACGAGGACGAGTTCGTCAAGCACAAGATCCTCGATGCGATCGGCGACCTCTACCTTCTCGGGCATAGCCTGATTGGTGCATTCTACGGCTACAAGTCGGGCCACGAGCTGAACAACAAGCTGCTTCGCACGATGCTCGCGGATGCGAGCGCGTGGGAGGAAGTGAGTTTCGAGGACGAGAAGCTGGCGCCGATTTCCTACGCCCACCCGGCGCAGGCGGTGTGAGCATGTAACATTCCGGGTCGGATTCGCCTGAGGCGAATCCGGTCACGGAAAAATCCCCCCGGCAGGGGAAGATGCCGGAACGGCGGGCAGCGTACCCGCCAGACGGATGGAAGACGGCGAAGCCGCGCCGTCCGTCGCAGGCCGATCGATGCAGTGAGCGCGAGCGGTCATCAGAAGGAAGGCCTCCGCCAGGAGGTCCACGCAGGGGAGACCGAACCGCCCCGGTTCCGGTCAAGCGTTGGAATCATCATCGGCGATGGACGCCAGTTTGCGATAAAGGGCCTGCAGTTCGGGGTCAGAGAGGATTGTCGCCGTCGCCATCAGGTGGCGTGCGGTGGCAGCGGAAAGCGGTTTCGGCTTTGTCGGTTCCGGGGGAACGGTCGGCAAGGGCGCCACTTTCACGGCGAAGCGTTCGATCCCGTCGCCCAATGCGGCGCGGGCCTCGGCGAGGATTGCAGACTGATGCAATCGGAGCCGGCTGGCCCAGGTCGGACTCGACGCCAGGAAGACCACCCGTCCGTTGCGCACGTCCGCGAGCCTGGTCTCGCGCGCGGTCGCGGCGGGCAAGAGGCGGCGCAATCGTTGATCCAGCGCATCCAGCGCACGCGCGCGTTCCGCGAGTGCGTCGAGGGGGATGCACTCCGCGGCAGGCCTGGGGCCTGGCGCGTGGGAATGGAGCGGATTGCGCCTTGGCGACATGAAGCTTTGAAACCGGTGCTGTCCCCGATGAACATCATTATCGTCCGCAATGCCCACACCGTGCCACGACGCCTCGACCTGTCCGGACGGCGCTCGCGCCTGCTCGCGGTCGCGGCACTCGCGGGTTGCGCGATGTTCTTCATCGCGCTGGGTGTGGTCTCCACCCTCCTGATCGGCGGCACGCGCGCCAACGACCTGCGCGAAATCGCCGAGTTGCGCGCGTCGCTGGCCGCGCAGCGCGACGCGCTGGCAGGGCTCGGCCAAGACTCCCATCGCAACCTCGATGCGTTCGCCATGCAGCTCGGCAAGCTGCAGGCGCAGGCGACCCGCCTCAACGCGCTCGGCGATCGCCTGGCCGAAGTCGGCAAGCTCGGCGACGGCGAATTCGACTTCAGCTCCGAACCCGCCCTCGGCGGTCCGGACGAGCGCATCGCAGGCCTCGGCGGCACGCTGCCGCTGCAGGCCAACATCGACGAACTCGCAGCCGAGTTCGATCGCCAGGAAGCGCAGCTGGACGTACTCGAGAACCTGCTGCGCGACCGCACGATCGACAATGCGCTGCTGCCGAGCGGCATGCCGGTCGCGCAGGGTTACATCGCCTCCGGTTACGGCTCGCGCACCGATCCGATCGACGGACACGCGGGCATGCACCGCGGCATCGACTTCGACGCGCCGTACGGCTCCGACATCCATGCGGTCGCCGACGGCGTCGTCACCTGGTCCGGCCAGCGCAGCGGCTACGGCAACGTGGTCGAGATCGACCACGGCAACGGTTACATGACGCGCTACGCGCACAACTCGCGCAACATCGCCGAGGTCGGGACCCGCGTCCACTCCGGGCAGACCATCGCGAAGGTGGGCTCCACCGGCCGTTCCACCGGCCCGCACTGCCACTTCGAAGTCTGGCTCAACGGGCGCGCGGTCAATCCGATCGCCTACGTGAAGACCAAGCGCGCGACGCGCGCCTGATCAGGCGGCCGATCGCAGGTTTCCCTTCCTCCGCCTGGCGAGGAAGCAGATCGTTTCCGTCCCCCGCGGCCTGGTGCTTTCCCTTCCCCGCCTGCGGGGGAAGGTGCCCGCAGGGGCGGATGAGGGCGCTCCTGATTTTCGCTCGCGCCGCGCAAAGCCGAAATCAGGATCGAGCGCGGCCCCCTTCTGCCGCTTCGCGGCATCGTCCCCCGCAAGCGCGGAAGCAGGAGCAAGGCTTCCGGCGCTAGCCGGGGCCGGCGATGCCGCGACCACCGGGTCCGCTTGAAACCCCTGCCTCCGGGCACAAACTGGTTTTTATTGCGCGCCCGGGGCCGTATCATCGGCGGTTCCGTGCGTGTGCCGTCGCGGATCCCGCCATCGCGGGTCCGGCCAGGCGTCGCGCCGCCCGTCGGCGGCCGCGACAGCACTCCAGTTTCCCAATCGAAGCCCACCCATGCTCAACAGTTTCCTGACGCGCATCTTCGGCAGCCGCAACGAACGCGTGCTGCGCCAGCTTGCCCGGTCGGTCGACCAGATCAATGCGCTGGAACCGGCCATGCAGGCCCTGAGCGACGAGGAGCTGCGCGGCAAGACCGCACAGTTCCGCCAGCGACTCGCCGAAGGCGCCAAGCTCGACAGCCTGCTGCCCGAAGCGTTCGCGACCGTGCGGGAAGCGGCGCGGCGCGTGCTCGGCCTGCGCCACTACGACGTGCAGCTGATCGGTGGCATGGTGCTGCACTCGGGCAAGATCGCCGAGATGCGCACCGGCGAAGGCAAGACCCTGGTCGGCACGCTGCCGGTCTACCTCAATGCGCTCGAAGGCAAGGGCGTCCACGTCGTCACCGTCAACGACTACCTCGCCCGGCGCGACTCGGCCTGGATGGGCCGTGTCTACACGTTCCTCGGCCTCAGCGTCGGCGTCGTGTGGCCCGGCATGGATCATGGCGACAAGCGCGCCGCCTACGCCGCCGACATCACCTACGGCACCAACAACGAATTCGGCTTCGACTACCTGCGCGACAACATGGCGCTCTCGAAGGAGCAGCGCTACCAGCGCGGCCTGCACTACGCGATCGTCGACGAAGTCGACTCGATCCTGATCGACGAGGCACGCACGCCGCTGATCATCTCCGGCCCATCGGACGAGTCGCCGCAGCTTTACGTCAAGGTCAACCGCATCGTGCCGCGCATGACGCGCCAGGCCAAGGACAGCAAGCCCGGCGAGCCGCCCGAGCCGGGCGACTACTACGTCGACGAGAAGCAGAAGCAGGTGCACCTGTCCGAAGAGGGCATGCAGCACGCGGAAGACCTGCTGCGCGAAGAGGGCATCATCGGCGAGGACGAGGGCCTGTACGATTCGCAGCACATCGCGGTGGTGCACCACCTCAACGCCGCGCTGCGCGCGAACGCGATCTACCAGCGCGACGTCGACTACATCGTGCGCGATGGCGAAGTCATCATCGTCGACGAGTTCACCGGCCGCACGCTCGCCGGCCGGCGCTGGTCCGACGGCTTGCACCAGGCGGTCGAGGCGAAGGAAGGCGTGCCGATCCAGCGCGAGAACCAGACGCTCGCCTCGATCACGTTCCAGAACCTGTTCCGCATGTACGGGAAGCTGGCCGGCATGACCGGAACGGCGGACACGGAGGCTTACGAATTCCAGTCGATCTACGGCCTCGAAGTGGTCGTGATCCCGACCCACCGCCCGATGGTGCGCAAGGACGAACCCGACGTCGTGTTCCTCAAGCAGGGGCCGAAGTTCGAGGCGATCGTCGAGGACATCAAGGAATGCCACGAGCGCGGCCAGCCGGTGCTGGTCGGCACCGCCTCGATCGAGATGTCCGAGCTGCTCGCAGACAAGCTCAAGCAGCGCGGCATCCCGCACGAGGTGCTCAACGCGAAGCAGCACGAGCGCGAGGCGCACATCGTGGCGCAAGCCGGGCGCCCGAAGGCGATCACGATCGCGACCAACATGGCCGGCCGCGGCACCGACATCGTGCTCGGCGGCAGCCTCGAGGCCGAGCTCGCGGCGCTCGGCGAGGACGCGACCGACGCCGAACGTGCCCGCATCCGCGCGGAATGGCAGCAGCGCCACGACGAAGTGATCGCGCTCGGTGGCCTGCACATCGTCGGCACCGAACGCCACGAATCGCGCCGCATCGACAACCAGTTGCGCGGCCGTTCCGGTCGCCAGGGCGACCCGGGCTCGAGCCGCTTCTACCTGTCGCTGGAAGACAACCTGATCCGCATCTTCATGGGCGAGGGCGTCGCGCGCCTCATGCGCATGTTCGGCATGAAGGAAGACGACGCGATCCAGGACAAGATGGTCAGCCGCCAGATCGAGAAGGCGCAGCGCAAGGTCGAGGCGCACAACTTCGACATCCGCAAGCACCTGCTCGAGTTCGACGACACGGCCAACGACCAGCGCAAGGTCATCTACGAGCAGCGCAACGAGCTGCTGGACAGCGACGAAGTCGGCGCCACCATCGCGGACATCCGCAACGACGTGTTCACCGACCTCGTGCGCCGCCATGTGCCGCGCGATTCGGTCGATGACCAGTGGAACATCGCCGCGCTCGAAAACGAACTCGCGGCTGAGTTCGGCCTGCAGGCCGGCGTGCAGCGCTGGCTCGACGAGCAGGAGGAAGCGGACGCCGACGCCGTGCTCGGGCATGTGCTCGCGATCGCCGATCGCCTGTTCCGCGAGAAGGAAGCGATGATCGGCTCGGAGGTCATGCGCGGGCTCGAGAAACACGTGATGCTGTCGGTGCTCGACAACTGCTGGAAGGAACACCTCTCGAGCATGGACTACCTGCGCCAGGGCATCTACCTGCGCGGCTATGCGCAAAAGCAGCCCAAGCAGGAGTTCAAGCGCGAGGCGTTCGAGCTGTTCGAGGCGATGCTCGCGCGCTTCAAGCACGAGGTCATCCAGATGATCGCGCGCGTGCGCATCCGCAGCGAGGACGAGATCGAGGCGCTCGAGCGCCAGCAGCGCGAGCAGGCCGAGGCGCAGGCGCGCGCGATGCAGTTCCAGCACGCGGATGCGGGCGGCTTCGCACAACCGGAGCCCGAGCTCGCCCAGGCCATGGCCGATGCCGGCTTCGCGCAGCCGACGGTCCACCGCGAAGGCCCGAAGGTCGGCCGCAACGACCCCTGCCCATGTGGCTCGGGCAAGAAATTCAAGCAGTGCCACGGCAAGCTCGCCTGAAAGGGGACGGAGGTCGTTAAGCGTGCTTGACGACCTCCGTCGCCTTGTTCATGTCGTCGCGGGCGTGCTGCGCGACGCGCGCGGACGCGTGCTGCTCGCGCAGCGGCCGCCCGGCAAGCACCTGGCCGGCACTTGGGAGTTCCCGGGCGGCAAGGTCGACGAAGGCGAGGCTGGCGTCGATGCGCTTGCGCGCGAGCTGCGCGAGGAACTGGGCATCGTGGTCGAATCCGCGCGACCGCTGATCAGCGTGCCGCACGCGTATCCAGGCGGCGCAATCGTGCTGGAGGCGTGGGAGCTCGGCGCGTGGTCGGGCGCGCCGCTGCCGCTCGAGGGCCAGCGCCTCGCATGGGTCGAAACCGATGCGCTGGATCGCATCGAGATGCCGCCCGCGGATCGCCCGGTGGTCGCCGCGCTGCGTTTGCCCGACGATTACCTGATCACTCCGCCGATGCAGCCTGCGGAAATCGCGCATCTGATCGCGGGCATCGAGGCCGCATGCCTGCGTGGGGTTCGCCTCGTGCAGTTGCGCCAACCCGGCTGGCCGCGCGCGGCACTTGCCGCGGCCGCGAAGCAGGCGCAAGCCGTCTGCGCGGCGCACGGTGCCAGGTTGCTGCTCAACGGCGACTGGCCACTCGCGGGCGTGCTCGGCATCGACGGCGTGCACCTGCCGGAACGCGTCGCGCGCGCGCTCGTGCGGCGCCCGTTGCCGAGTGGCCGCCTCGTCGGCGTGTCCTGCCACGACCGCGCCGGGCTCGAGCACGCCGCGCGTATCGGCGCCGACTTCGCGACGCTCTCCCCGGTGCACCGCACTCCATCGCATCGCGACGCCGAGCCGCTTGGCTGGGAGCACTTCGCGGAGATCACCGCGCAGGCGACCTTGCCGGTGTTCGCGCTCGGTGGCCTCGACGCGGAGGACATCGATGCGGCGCGCATGGCCGGCGCACAGGGCATCGCCGCGATCCGCGGCCTGTGGCCGGCGCAGCATGCGCGGGCGTCGTGCGCGGAGTGAGCCGGGGCACGCGACTCCGGGTCCCGATGTCGCGTTCGCGCTTCCAGTAGGCTGGACGACCGAAGGTCGGCCGGCTGCTGTTGATCCGCAGCCGAAGCGCCGGCCGCGCCGTGCGCGTCCAGCCTGCAAGAACAGAAGCGCGCCGGCCGCGCGACGCGCGTCCAGCTGTGAAGCACGAGGCCTGTGCAGGCTGGACGACCGAAGGTTGGCAGGTTGCTTCTGGCTCCGCAGCACAAGCGCCGGCCGCGCGACGCGCGTCCAGCCTACGAGAGCAGAAGCG
>DAIOWG010000125.1:0-8399 GCA_036758645.1 Dokdonella sp.
ATCGAGCAGCGCCAGTCGCGATGGCTACTCCCAGATCTCCCACGGAAGGCCTGCCGCTCTCGCGGGCGCAGCGCACGCGAGCAGCAACGCGGCGCCGGCGCACGCGTGCCGCCACGCGTGGTGCTCAGCCGTCATCGCTCCGGCCAGGGAGGGGCGGCTCGCGACGCCCCTCCGACACCACCACCGCTGCAGCAAGGTCGCCGGTCACGTTGAGCGTGGTGCGGCACATGTCGAGGAAGTGGTTGACGCCGAGGATCAGGCCGATGCCTTCGGGGGGCACGCCGACCATGCCGGAGATCATCGCGATCACCGGCAACGAACCCGCCGGCACGCCCGCCGTGCCGATGCCGCCGAGGATGCAGACGAACATCACGACGACCTGCTGCCAGAGGCTGAGGTCGACGCCGAAGAATTGCGCGAGGAACAGCACGGTGACGCCTTCGAACAATGCGGTGCCGTTCTGGTTCGCGGTCGCGCCGACGGTGAGCACGAAGCGCGATATCTGCGGCGGCAGCCGCAGGTCCTGTTCGGCGACCTTGAGTGCCGTCGGCAATGTCGCGTTGCTCGACGCGGTCGAGAACGCCATCAGCATCGCTTCCTGCACGCCGCGGAAGAACGCGATCGGCGACATCCCGCCGAGCCAGCGCACCGCGAGCGAATACACCACGAACTGGTGCAGCGCCATTGCGAGCAGGCAGACGCCGACGAAGCCCGCGAGCTTGAGCACGAGGTCCCAGCCGAACAGCGCGGCGAGGTTGAACACGAGGCAGGCCACCGCATACGGCGCGAGCCGGATCACGAGGTGGATCAGGCTCATCGCGATCTCGAACAGCCCTTCGACCACGCCCTTGAAGCGCTGCGCACCCGGCGTATCGGTGAGCACGATGCCGATGCCGATCATCAGCGCGAAGAACATCACCGCGAGGATGTCGTTGTCGGCGGCGGCGCGGAACACGTTCTCGGGAATGATCCCGAGCACGAAGTCGATGCCTTCGCGCTGGCTCGCCGCGCTGCTGACGATCGCGCTCGCGCGGTCGGACGCCTCCGCCAGCAGGCCCTGTGCGACCGCGGGATCGACACCGCGCCCGGGCTCGAACACGTTCACGAGCACGATGCCGAGCACGACCGCGATCGTCGACATCACGATCGTGTAGGCGAGCGTCTTCCAGCCGACGCGACCGAGCGCGCGAATGTCGCCCATGCCGGCGACGCCGACGACCAGCGCCGAGAACAGCAGCGGCAGCACGAGCATGAACAGCAGGCGCAGGAACACCTGGCCGATCGGCTGGGTCACGTACGAGGTGAACCATTGCAGCCACGCAGCGTCGCTGCCGACCCCGACATGGACCGCGAGGCCCGCCACGAGGCCGACCAGGAAGCCGACCAGCATGCGCGTGTGCAGCGGCCAACGCGTGCGTGTGCTCATGCGCGGCGTTCCCCGCGCTCGCGGCCACCGCCGCACTCCAGCCCCTTCGCCACACGCACCCCCGGGATCCACGCCGAAGCGCCTAGTGTGCCAGAGCGGTTCCCGGTGCGGCCGCTGCGGGGTTCGCAACGATCCCGAACGGAGCCGAACGGAGCCGGCTGCGCGCGAATCGCCGCGCGCGGATCGGGCGCTTGGCCGCCGGGGTGCGCGCCGATCGTCAGTCCGGCGGATACAGCTCCGGCAGCGGCAACGCCTGCATCACCGACGTCGGTTGCTTCCAGGCGAAGCCCGCCCGGAACGCATCCGCGAGCTGCGAGCCGAGGCCCTGCGCCGGAGCCGCCGCATACCGCACGCGTTGCAATGCAGCGATCGCATCGCGTTGCGCCGGATCGTCGAGTGCGGCTGCGAGCGCGCCCGCGTTGCGGATCTGCGCCCGTTCGGTGCGCGCCCACGCGACCAGTGCGCGCTCGCTTCCCGCGAGATCGCCGAGCGCGCAGGCGCCGAGGAAGGCGGCACGCTGTGCCGAACCGGTGGCGCGCGGCGCCGGCGTCGCGGGATGCGCGCGGTCCGGATGCCGATGTCGACGTGCATGCAGCGCCCACGCGGCGAGCGTCAGCAGCCACAAGCCGAAACCGACCCCGGCGAGCATGCGCCAGTCCGGCGTGGGCGCCGATTCGGCGAGCGGCGCATAGCCTTCGCTGCGCGGCGTGTCCGCCGCCGCGGACTTGGCGTCCGGCGCCGCAGCGGGGGTGCCCAGCGCGGGCAGCACGCGGATTTCGTGCGCGGGCAACTCGCTCGTCTGCATGCGGTCGTTCACGGTGTCCCACCACTGCACGCGCATCCCCGGAAGCACCAGGGTGCCCGGGCGCTGCGGCACGAACGCGAACTTGCGCACGCGTTCGCCGTAGAGCCACTCGCCGTCGTCGCGCGTGCGCGTGTCGGCCTTGTCGGGATAGATGTCGGCACCCTCGGGCGCCTGCAGTTCCAGTTCCGGCAACTGTTCGAATGCGAGGCCCTGCGCCTGCATGCGGATCGTGCGCGTGACCGGGTCGCCGACATGCAACTGGGCGGGAAGCTCGCCCTCGTCCTTGAGCAGCAGCGAGGCGGCCGGCAGCCACGCGTCGCCGGTCCATGCGGACGGCTGCGCGCGCACGTCGAGCCGGATGTCCTGCGAGCGGGCAGCGACGCTGCGACCGCGGCTGAAGAAGCCGGTCGGATCGGACGCATCGAGTGCGCTGCCGCGGAATGCGAGCGCGGACACCGTGATCTCGCCGCTGCGTTCGGGCGTCAGCGCGTAGTGGCGCTCGACCACGTGGTAGCGCCGCCCGCCGAGCGTCGCGAAGTAGGTCTTGTCCTGGCCGAGGCGCTGCACCGCGAGCCCGTCGGCCGAAGGTTCGGCGAGGTTGCCGTTGGTGAGGTCGAATGCGTAATACAGCTTGACCGTGTAACGCACCTGCTGCTGCACGTACGGGTCGAGCGGCGCCGCCGCCACTTCGAGGAATACGTCGTCGCCGGGCTGCTGCTGGCTGCGCGCGCTCGCGGCGCGCACTTCGAGTTCGATCGGCTGCGTCTTCGCATCGCCGAGGGCGATCGGCGCGATCGTGATGCGCCCGCTGCGCCGTGGTTGCAGCGCGATCGCCCACAACGTGCTCGAGCTGCGCTTGCCGTCGACGATGCCGATCTGCTGGCTCGATTGCGTTCCCAGCAGTTCGAAATCCTGCCTCAGCGCCGTGAAATCGGGTTGCGCGGTGATCGCGCCCTTGGCCTCGACGTTGAGGGTGACGGTTTCGCCCACCTCGAGGGAATCACGGTCGAGCCACGCGCGCACCTCCGCAGCGCCGGCATGCGCCGCGACGAACATCAGCAGCGAGGCAAGGAGGGTTGCGCGGCGGATCATGGTCGTTCTCCGTCCTGGCGGCGGCGCTGGTGCTCGAGCTGGAACTTGCGGCGCAGGAGGCCGCCCGGATCGTCGGGCACGCGGCGCAGCCAATGCTCGAGCGCCTGTCGGCGTTCGCGCGTCGACTCGTCTTCGGCCGGCGCCTGCGCCTCGCCTGCTTGCGCGGGAGCGTCCCCCGACTGCTGCAGGGCCTCGTCGATCGAACGGGACAGTGCCTCGCGTTGCTTTTCGTCCGCGCCGGCTTCGTTTCCGGCCGACGCCGACGATTCTTCACCCGCAGCCGACGGATCGCGCTCGCCATCTTGCCTTTCGCCGGGCTCGCCCGCGCGCGGATCGGATGGCGCTTCGGCCTGTTCGCCTTCGGGCTTCTCGTCTTGCCCGGACTGCGGTTCGCGCTGGTCGGAGGGCGAGACGTCGTCGCCCGACTCGGGTCGCTGGCCCGGTTGGGACGCAGAAGGCCGGTTCTCGTCGGAGGGATCCTGGCGTTGCCCCCCTCCAGGCGGAGGCTTCGGTTGCTGCTGGAGGAAGGCCTCGACGGCCGCGCGGTTCACCTTTGCGTCTTCCATCGCGGGGTCGAGGCGCAGTGCCTCGTCGTAAGCCGCGAGGGCCTGCTCGTACTGCTTCGCCTGTTCGAGCGCGTTGCCGCGGTTGTATGCGGCGTCGGCGCCTGCGGCTTCCGCGTAGTGCTGCGCCGCTGCGGCGTAATCGCCGGCGCGATAGGCTGCGGCGCCGCTCCATGCGGGCGAAGGCGCGACTTCCGCGGCGCGCGCGGCATCGCCCTCGCGCAACGCGGCGGCCGCCTGCTGGTCGCGGCGCGCCCACACGTCGTCGAGCACGCCGGCGTGTGCGCGCGGCGCAGCGAGCACGCAGGCGAGCGGCAGCAGCATGAGCCAGCCACGCCGGAATCCCGCGAGCACCAGCGGCACCAGCAGCAACAGCAGCCACGGCCCGCGATCGCGCCATCGGTGGCCCTCGGCACCCTGCGCGGGCGCCTCGGCGTCGCGCGCGCCCACGATCGACGCGCGCACATCGCCAAACAGCGTGTCGAGGTCGGTGGCATCGGCCGTCACGTGCGCATAGCGCCCGCCGCCCGCGTCCGCGAGTGCGCGCAGTGCCGACTCCTCCAGTCGAGCGAGCACCACTTCACCGCGGTCGTCCTTGAGGAAATCGCCTTGCGGGAGCGGAATCGGCGCACCCGCGGGCGAGCCCACGCCGAGCACGGACACGCGCAGGCCCGCATCGCGCGCGCGCCGCGCGGCGTTGGTGGCGCCGGGGCCGACGCTGTCGGCGATCAGCACGATCTCGCCGCGATCGAATCCGGCCTGTCGGGTCAGCTCTACCGCACGCCGGATCGCATCGCCCGTTTCGTTGCCCGCGACCGGCATCGTCGACGGCTCGAGAGCGCCGACGAGGTTCTGCACGGTGCCGACGTCGTCGGTCAGCGGCGCGACCACGAACGCCTCGCCTGCGTACGCGACCAGCGCGGTCTGCCGGTCGCGACTGCGCTCGAGGATATCGGCGATCTTGTAGCGTGCGCGTTCGAGCCGGCTCGGGCGCTCGTCCTGCGCGAGCATGCTCGGCGCGAGTTCGAGCGCGAGCACGCGCGCAGTGTGGTCGCGGTGCAGCGGCATCGCTTCGCGTTCCCAGGCGGGACCTGCGAGCGCGACGCAGGCCAGCGTCCAGGCGAGCGAGGCCAGCACGAGCGCGCCCCGCGCTCCGGGTTGCGCGACGCGCTCGACCAGGTAGGGCAACAACCGCGCATCGACGGCCGCGCGCCATGCACCGGCGTCGCGGCGCGCGTGGCGCCACGCCAAGCCCGCGAGCGGAAGCGCGAGCAGCAGCAGCAACGCGAGCGGTCGCAGGAAATGGAAGTCTGCGAGCGCGCTCATGCGATCGCCTCGCGACGCCAGCGCAGGCTGCCACGCCGGCCAGCGAGCGCAGCCAGCAACGCGACCACCATCGCCGCCCCCAGCGCGAGCCAGTACAGCTCGGCCAGCGGGCGCAGGCTCTCGCTGGTGTCGGCGATCGGTTCGATCTCGTCGAGCGTGCGGTAGATGCCCGCGAGCTCGGCGCTGTCTCGCGCGCGGAAATAGCGGCCGCCGGTCGACTCGGCCATGCGCGTGAGCATCGCTTCGTCGAGGTCGGCCGACGGATTGACCATGCGACTGCCGAACACGCTGTCTACGCGCAGGCGATCGGCGCCGACGCCGATCGTGTAGACACGCACCTGGTTCGCGACCGCGAGTTCGGTCGCCTTGGCCGGATCGAGTTCGCCCGCGGTATTGACGCCGTCGGTCAGCAGCACGAGCACGCGCTGCTGTTGCGGACGATCGCGCAGGCGCTTGATCGCGAGTCCGACCGCGTCGCCGATCGCGGTCTCGCGTCCAGCGAGGCCGATCGTCGAATCGCCGAGCTGGCTGCGCACGGTGTCCAGGTCGAAAGTGAGCGGCACCAGCAGGTAGGCGCGCGTGCCGAACAGGATCAGGCCGACGCGGTCACCGCTGCGGCGCGAGATGAAGTCCGACGCGATCGCCTGGATCGCGGCGAACCGCGGCACGATCGAGCCGCCCAGTTGCATGTCCTCGATGCTCATGCTGCCGGAGGTATCGATCGCGAGCAGCAGGTCGCGCCCCGAGCGCGGCACCTCCTCCGGCGGGCCGAGCCATTGCGGTCGCGCCGATGCGATCACGAGCAGGGACCAGCCCAGCAATGCGAGCGCACGCCGCATCCGCGGCACCGCGGCCGAATCACCCTGCTGCGGCAACGCAAGACCGTGATGCGGCAAGCGCAGCGCGGCGTCCTGGCCCGCGCGCGCGCGCGGCAGCCACCAGGCTGCGAGCAGCGGCAGCGGCAGCATCGCGAACGCCCACGGCCAGGCGAATTCAAGCATGCGCGAGCTCCGGCGCGATGCCGGCGAGCCAGGCGCGCGCGAGCCGCTCGAGCGCGCTCGCGTCGAGCTGCCGCAGCGCGTGGTCACCGGCTGGCCGGTACGGCGCGTCGACGAGTGCGCCGCCGGCGAGCGCGCGGAACGTCGCTGGGGCCGCGCGCGGCAAGCGCGAATCGAGGAACGCCAGCCATTGTTCGCCCTGCAACGCGGCCGCACGCGCATCCAGCTGGCGCACGGCACGCCGGAGCAGGCGCGAGACTGCGGCGGCGAAGCGCGCGGGATCCGGGACTGCTGCATGTTCGGCAACGGAGCGGTCGAGCTCGGCCATCAGAATCCGGCGCCAGCGCCGGATGCGCCACGCGCGGCGCGCGCGCACGACCAGCCAGGCGAGCAGCGCGAGCAGCGCGACCGCAAGCAACCACCAGCCCGGTGCGGGTGGCCACCAGGCCGGGTCCGGCGGCAGGTGGATGTCACGCAACTGCGGCGCGTCCGGCGGGTTCATGCGACGACCCTGGGGCGCAACGCGCGCGCGAGCAACGGCGCGAGCGCGATGCGCAGCGTCGCGTCGGTATCGAGTTCGACCACGCGGATCCCGAGCCGCGCGCACAGCGCGACCAGGCGTGCGCGCGCCTGCGCGAAGCCGGCGACCCATTCCTCGCGCACGCGCGCGTCCGAGAAGTCGATGATGCGCGAGGCGCCGTCCGAACGCAGCGTGTAGCGCCCGGGCGGCGGCGGCTCCAGCTCGAGCGCGTCGCGCAGCAGCACCAGCGCGACCTCGTGACGGCTCGCGACCTGCGGCAGCAGGCGTTCGGTTTCCGCATCGCAGGCAAATCCGTCGCTGAGCAGCAGCAGGCGCATGCCCGGGCGCAGCAGGCGGCGCACACGCAGCAAGGCCTGCGACAACGACGCATCGGTGTCGGTCGCTGCATGGTCCCAGTCGCGCAAGGCGCGCAGCACCCGCAGCACACCGCGCCGGCCTGCCGCCGGCTTGACCTCGGATTCGATCCCGCCGCCGAAACCGAGCGCACCGACGCGATCGCCCGCAGCCGCGGCCATCCATGCGAGCAACGCCGCCGCGCGCGCCGCCTGCACCGACTTGAAGCGCACGCGCGTGCCGAAGCGCATGCCCGGGTTGTAGTCGAGCGCGAACAGCAGTCCCTGCTCGCGCTCCTCCTCGAACAACTTGGTGTGCGGCTTGCCGCTGCGCGCGGTCACGCGCCAATCCATGTGGCGGATCTCGTCGCCCGGCTGGTAGATCCGCGACTCGCGGAAGTCGACGCCGCGACCGCGCCAGCGCGACAGGCTGGTGCCCGAACGCAGCGCCGGCGTGCGCCGCGTGCGCGCGAGGCTCTTGCCCTGCGCCGACGCCGCGAGCGCGATCAGTTCGTCGAGGGCGACGTGGGTGGGGTTGGCCGGAGGGATCGACATCGGCTGTGGCGTGGGGCGCTTGATGCTGAGGGCTGAGGGCTGGGGCTGGGGGCTTAAGGCTGAGGATTGAAAGTCAAAGGCCGGGGGTGACGGAACGCAACGCGCGGGGCTGGGACATGGAGGCTCAGGCGCCGCGTGCGACAACCATCGCATCCGCTCGGCTCGGTCGGAGTCCCCGCGGTGGAGACCGCACAGCTCCCAGCCCTCGGCCCTCGGCCCTCAGCCCCTCACGGAAGCGGCACCCGCTCCAGCAGCATCGCGACCACGCGGTCGGCGTCGATGCCTTCGGCTTCGGCCTCGTAGCCGAGCAGAACGCGGTGGCGCAGCACGTCGGGTGCGATCGCGTGCACATCCTCGGGTGTGACGTAGTCGCGGCCCGCGAGCCAGGCATGCGCGCGCGCGCAGCGATCGAGCGCGATCGTGCCGCGCGGACTCGCGCCATACGCGATGTAGCGCGCGATTTCCGCGCCGTAAGGCGAAGGTTCGCGCGTCGCAAGCACGAGTTGCACGATGTACTCCTCGAGCGGCGGCGCGAGGTGCAGGCCGAGCACTTCGCTGCGCGCGGAGAACACCTGCTGCTGGCTCAGCAGGCGCGCGGGACTGCGCTGGTGTTCGAGCGCCTCGCGCGCGCGGTCACGCGCAAGGCGCAGGATCGCGGCCTCGGCCGCGGCCTTCGGATAGTCGACCTTCACGTGCAGCAGGAAACGGTCGAGCTGCGCTTCGGGCAACGGGTAGGTGCCTTCCTGTTCGATCGGGTTCTG
>DAIOWG010000126.1:0-8382 GCA_036758645.1 Dokdonella sp.
GGACCGCGGCTACTCCGCGGTCCGCTTTCGTTTGTGGAGCCTCCATGTCCCGAACCAGTTTCCGCACTTCGCGCCAGACCCATACGCTCGCGACGTCATGGTTGGTATTCGCGTTCGCGCTCGCCGCCCCGTTCCACCCAAGCTTCGCGCAGGAAGGCGAAGTGGTCGCCAGCCAGGGCGGTGCCTCCGTCACGCTGGAGGAGATCGACGAGTTCGCGCAGGGGATCCCCGCCGAGAAACGCAACGGATTCTTCAACAATCCACAGCGCATCCAGTCCGTGCTGATGAACCTGCTGTTGCAAAAGCAGCTCGCCAACGCCGCGCGCGAGCACGGCCTCGACAAGAACCCCGAGTTCGCCGCGCCCCTCGGGAAGCCGACGGATGCGGCGCTGGCCGCTGCCGAGGTCAAGCGCTTCCGCGAGAGCCTGCCGGTCCCGGACGTCGCGCAGCTCGCCAAGGAGGAGTACCAGGCCCATCGCGAGGACTACAAGACGGCCGAGCAGCGCGATGTGCTCCATCTGCATGTGTCGACCATGTCACGCAGCGCCGACGAAGCGAAAACACGCGCGGAAGAGCTGCATGCGCGCGCGATCAAGACGCCCGACGCCTTCGACGCGCTGGTGATGGAAGCCTCCGACTCGGGGACCAAGGAACAGGACAAGGGCCTGGTCCACATCGGCGACGGACTCATCCGAAGCTCGACGCTGGTGATCGCGGCCCGGGCACTGGGCAAGGTAGGCGAGATCTCGCCGGTGATCGCCGATGACAACGGCTACCACGTGCTCAAGCTGGTGTCACTTGAAGCCCCGCGCGAGCGATCCTTCGAGGAAGTGCGCGAACGAATCATGGCGCAGGTCAAGGCGAAGTACGAGGAAGATGCGGTCAATCGCCGCACAGACACGCTCCGCAACCTCCCGATCGACGCCAATCCCGAGCTCGTTGCTTCGCTGCGCACGCGTTATGCGAAAACCGCAGACGCCGCCCCCACCAACCCACCCGAAGGCTGACCGCGAGCCTGCTTTTCGACCGGAGCGGCCGCGTGCCAAGGTCTTCGCTGATCCTGCGGTTCATCGCGCGCGATCTCAAGAACCGGTTTGCCGGCAGCTTTTCGGGCGGGCTCTGGGCGCTGCTGCAGCCGCTGCTGCAGCTCGCGGTCTACAGCTTCGTCTTCGTGCACGTGTTCAAGGCGCGCATCCCGGGCGCGGATGCGCCGGGCTACATCCCGTTCCTCGTCGTCGCGCTGTGGCCATGGACAGCTTTTGCGGAAGCGGTGCTGCGCTCGACCACCGCGATCCAGGACAACGCCGCACTGATCGGCAAGGTCGCGCTGCCGCGCGAGGTGCTGGTCGTCGCGAGCGCGTGTTCGAGCTTCGCGATCCACCTGGTTGGCTTCGTCGCGATCCTCCTCGTACTGCGGCTGTCCGGCACCCCGATCCAGCTCTCCGGTCTGCCCGGGGCGATCGCGCTGTACCTGCCGCTGTTCGCAGGCGCGCTCGGCGTGGCGCTGGCCTGCGCCGCGATCCAGGTGTTCGTGCGCGATCTCGTGCAGGCGCTCGGACAGCTGCTGCCGCTCATGATGTTCGGTGCACCGATTTTCTATGATCGCAGCCTACTGCCCGAGAGCGTGCGAGGGCTGCTCGACTTGAATCCCTTCACGTTCTACGCCGAATCGTTCCGCGCCGTGCTGCTCGGCCACGGACGCTTCGACGTCATGCAGCTGGCCGTCGCGCTGGTGCTCGCGGCGTTGGTGCTGTTGGCGGGGCACTGGCTGTTCCGTCGCCTCGACCGCCACTTCGAGGACTTCCTGTGAGCGATGTGCTGGTCCAGGCGCGCGGCCTCGGCAAGGCCTATCCAAAGGTGCATCGTTCGGGCGATCGCCTGCGCGCACTCGGGCACCTGCTGTTCACGCGCACGGATCCCGATCGCATCAGCGTGCTGCGGGATGTGGATCTCGAAATCCGGCGTGGCGAATCACTCGGCCTGATTGGTGCGAATGGCGCCGGAAAATCGACCCTGCTCAAGCTCATGACCGGCGTGCTGACGCCGACCAGCGGCAGTGTGCGCGTGGACGGAACGATCGGCGCGCTGCTCGAACTCGGCGCCGGATTCCACCCCGACTACAGCGGCCGCGACAACGTCGTGATGGCCGCCGCGCTGCAGGGACTCGAAGGCGCGGAACTGCGCCGGCGCCTTCCCGGCATCGTCGAATTCGCCGACATCGGCCGATACATCGACGAACCGGTGAAGCACTACTCCTCGGGCATGGTCGTGCGCCTCGGCTTCGCGGTCATCGCGGCGTTGCGACCGGATCTGCTGGTCACCGACGAAGTGCTCGCGGTCGGAGACGAGTCGTTCCAGAAGAAGTGCGTGCGCTGGATGCAGGATTACCTCGCCGACGGCGGCACGCTCGTGCTCGTGTCGCACAGCATGTATCACGTGCAGAAGCTGTGCCGGCATGCCTGTTGGTTGCGCGACGGCGAGATCGCGATGCAGGGCGACGTGTTCGACGTGACCCAGGCCTACCTCGCCTGGCACGAGCGCAAGTCCGCGCCCGCGCCCGCGCGCGACGAGGCCGCGGTCGGCGCACTCGAATTCAGCGTGAGCGGCGCGAGTCTCAACGGCGAAGACCGCGAGCAACCCGTCGTGCTCGAACAGGGCGACCCGCTGCGTGTCGGCGTGCGCATCCGATCCCGCGACGGGCGTGCGCCTAGTGTCGCGGTCGGCGTCGTGCGCGCGGACGGCACGCCGGTCTACGGGCTCAGCACCGAGATGGACGGCGAAACACCCGAGCGCATCGGACCCGACGAATACGGCTGCGAAGTGGAATTCCACGACCTGCCGCTTCTGCCCGGCAGCTACAGCGTGCGCGTGCACCCGCTCGATCCCGAGGGAGTGCGTGTATTCGACACGGTCGAGCGCGCATTGACGATACGCGGCGCCTCGCGCGAGTTCGGACTGGTGCGGCTGCCCCACCGCTGGAACCGGTTGCGGTCGGAGGAGCGGCGATGAGTGACGATTCGGCGCTGCCGTTCACTGGCGAACGCTTCACGCCCGAATGCGTGCGCGAGATCTGGTACGAACACTGGCATCGCTACGCCTTCGCGCGCCGCCTCGCCGCCGGTCGGCGCGTGCTCGATGCGGCCTGCGGCGAAGGCTACGGCTCGGCGTTGCTCGCGAAGGTGGCCGCCGATGTCGTCGGCGTCGACATCGACCCGGCATCCGTCGCGCACGCACGCGCGCGCTACGGCGCGCAGCTCAACCTGCGCTACGAGGTCGCCGACGCGACCGAACTGCCGTTCGCGGATTCGAGCTTCGACCTCGTCGTATCGTTCGAAACGCTCGAACACCTGTCGGCGCAGGAGCGCCTGTTGCGGGGCTTCGAGCGCGTGCTCGCCGACGACGGGCTGCTCGTGGTCTCATCTCCGGACAAGCGCACCTACAGCGAACTCGCGGGCTTTCGCAACGAGTACCACGTGCGCGAGCTCTACCGCGAGGAACTGCTGGACCTGCTGATGCCGCACTTCGGCGAAGTCCGCCTGTACGGCCAGAAGCTCCTGTTCCAGTCCGCGCTGTGGGCGCTCGATTCGGAGCCCGACAGTTGCGAGGCGTTGACCGCCACCGCCGACGGCAGCCGCGTGGACCCGGGCCCGGCGCATGCGCCGATGTACTACGTGGCGGTGTGCGCGAAGCGCCAGCTACCGGACTCGTTGCCGGACCTGTCGCTGTTCGGGGACCGCGAGGAATCGGTCTACGCGCATTACAATCACGAAATCCGCAAGAACATCGCGGCTGGGGCACGGATCGCCGAACTCGAGGCGGAAGTGGCCCGGCTCGCCGCCGCGGCCAGCGCGAAGCGCGACTGGCGCTGGTGGAAGCGCCCGCGTTGATCCACGCGACATCCATCGATCGAAAAAACCCGCTGCGCAGCAGGGCGGGATGGAAGCCCACGCCATACCGGTGAACGCATGAGCAGCACCCCCGACTACACGATCGACTACGGCAGTTTCGGCGTCCAGGCCGCGACTCCACGCAGCGACGCGAATGCGCCGTTGTACGCGTCCGAGGACGGGGTCGTCGCCTCGCTGTCGAACAACGAGTGCATCTTCCAGGTCCGCCGCAGCGGCGAGACGCACGTGATGACGTTCCAGGTGCTGCAGGCCCTGGACCAGAGCCGCGAGTTCCGCACGCTCGATGAGCACATCGCGCGCATCCTTGCCACGATCCCGGGGCTCGCCTCGCAGCGCGAGGGCGTGGCCCGCGTTCTCGACGGACTCGTCTCGCGCGGCCTGCTCGTCGGCGACCGCGATTTCCTGAAACGCGTCGAATCCGCGCCGCTGCGCGAACCGGCGGCCCTGCGCGGCGTGTTCATCCGTGCCTGCGACCGGCCGCGCCAGCTCGCGCAACTGCTCGCGTCATTGACCGAGTACGAGCGTCGTTTCCATGCGAACCGACACTACGTCGTGCTCGACGACTCGGCCACTCGCGAGGCAGTCGATGGCCACCGCGACCTCGTGCGCGAGTTCGCGCGTGCCACCGGCTGCAAGCTCACCTATATCGGGGCGACCGAGCGCGCGAAACTGGTCGAGCGCATGGCCAAGGCGGTGCCGCAGGCGGCTTCGATCCTGCCTGCACTGCTCGGCAGTGGCGCTCGATCCGACCGCTTCGGCGGCGGCCGCGCATGGAACCTCGCGCTGCTGCTGTCGGCCGGTGCGCGCCTCGTACTGCTCGACGACGACCATCGCCTGCCGTTGCGACGGCTCGAGGATGCACGCGCGGGGCTCGACCCCAATCCGTCCGCGACCGCGACCACGCGCTTCCATCGCAACATCGAGAACGCGCTCGGCGCGGGCGAGGAACTCGATGCCGATCCATTCGAACTGCACCTCGGCGTGGCCGGCTCCGCACTCGGCCAGCTTGCCTCGACGCCGGAGTACGCGATCGACCGCGCTTCGCTGCGCGGGCTGCCACTGAGCCGTCTCGACCACCTGCTCGGCGATGCGCCGATCCTCGCGAGCCAGCACGGCGCCTACGGCAGTTCACGGACCGAGTCGGGCATCTGGATGTACCAGCTGCCGCCGCACGAGCGCGCCGAGTTCACGCGCGACCGCGACTGCTACCTGCGCAACATCGAGGCCGGCAGCATCTGGTACGGGCGAACCCAGGCGCATGCGTCGCAGGTCGCATCGTTCACGCCGTTCGCACTCGACAACAGCGTGATGCTGCCGTGCACGAATCCGCTCGGCCGCGGCGAAGACGCGCTGTTTTCGCGCGTCATGGACCTGTGCCATCCGCATGCGCTCACGCTCGAACTCCCGGTCGCGATCGGCCACGTGCAGGAGGCCCAGCGCAAGCGGTCCGCGCGCACGATGGCCGCGCACACGCCGCGGTTCAACTACTTCGTCGGCGATTTCGTGCAACGGCAGTTGCCTGAGTTCCATGCCGCCGAGCCTGCGCTGCGGCTGGGCCTGCTCGCGGCGCACCTGCGCGACATCGGCGCGGCCGATGCGAGCGGCCGCCTGCGCCAGCTGCGGGAATACCTCGCCTACTCGCGCGCGGACCTGATCGAGCGATTGCAGCACCAGTTCGATGGCGCGCAGGACGCGCCGATCTGGTGGCAGGCCGACGTCCGCTCGATCATCGAGGCGAACGGGCGCGCGCTGATCTCGAAGGCGCCGCCGAGACTGGGCGACTGGCCCGATGCGATCGATGAAGCCGGTTGCGCGAACCTGCTGCGCGACGAATCACTCGCGCTCGCGTCGGCGTTCGACGCCTGGCCTGCGCTCTGGACCTGGGCGCGCGAGCAGGGTGGTCGACTGCTCGGCGCGGTTTGAGCCTCGTTTCCCACACCTGCCCGCGAGGGGCGTGGCTCTCCTTCTCCCGCTTGCGCGAAAAAGTGGCAAGCTTCTGCTTCTCCCGCTCGCGGGAAAAGGTGTCCAGGGGCGGATGAGGGAAGCGCCGGATCTTCGAGCGCACTCGCCCGAGCCGCGAACGCGGCACCGGCCCTCGTCTTGCTGTTGGCGATCGTCCGCCGTGAGCGGTGAAAACAGCGCAGCCGGCATGCCGAGCCGAGTGAACACGCAGCAGGACGCATGACCGAACCCCTTGTCCTCACGAGCATCATCGTCGTTGCAGCGGACAGCGGGCCCGAGCTCGGCCGCTGCATCGACGCCGCGCTCGCGTCGGATGCGGAAGTGGACCTCGTGCTGTTCGACAACGCATCCACGGACGGCGAAGTCGAGCGCGTCGCCGCGCGCTTTGCGGCCGACCCGCGCCTGCGCGTCCTGCGCAGCGCCGAAAACATCGGCTTTGGACCTGCCTGCAATCGCGGCGCGGCGATCGCGCGTGGCGACGTGCTGCTGTTCCTCAATCCCGATTGCGACATCCGCGCCGATACGATCGCGCAACTGCGCACCGAGCTGCGCGACGATGCGCGCCTCGGCCTGCTCGGCGTGACCGTCTGCGATCCGGACGGTGCGCCCGCGCGTGGCAACCGTCGCCGCGATCCGCTGCTGCGGCGCGCGCTGGCATCGCTGTGCGGATTGTCGCGGATGGAAGCGCGCTGGCCCGCGTTGCAGGGCGTCGAAATGCCGCCGCTCACGGGAAAAGAGCCCCCGGTCGAACGCGTGGACGCGGTCTCCGGCGCCTGCATGGCACTGCCACGCGCGGTGTTCGAGCGTGTCGGCGGATTCGACGAGGGGTATTTCCTGCACGTCGAGGACCTCGACCTGTGCCGGCGCGTGCGCGATGCGGGTTTCGCGGTCGCGATCGCGCACCCGCTGCGCGTCACGCATGCGCAGGGCAGTTCGAGCCGCCACCGTCGCGCCTTCGTCGAGCGCCACAAGCTGCGCGGCATGTGGCGCTGGTTCACGAAGTTCGATCCGGCCGCGCGCAACCCGTTCGCGCGCGCGTTCGTGCGTGTGGCGCTCGCGCTGCGCGGAGCGCTGTGCACGCTCCGCGCGGTCATCGGCGGGCGCTGAGGCGCGGCTACTTCGCCGCGCGCGCGCCGGTGCGGTAGAGCAGCCAGCCGACGATCGCGAGCACGACGAGTCCGACGATCTCGCCCTGCTGGAATGCTTCCGGCAACACCAGCACGTCACGATTGCCGCTCGCGTAGATCGCGACGCCGACACCGATGCCCATCAGGGCCTCGCCGGTGATCAGGCCCGCGGCGAACAGCGTGCCCGGGCGATGCAGCCGGTCGCGCGCGGCTTCGTCCTTCGTGCCGACCATGCCGTGGCGCTTCTCGACCAAGTACGCGAGCAGGCCGCCGAGGAAGATCGGCACCATCAGCTCGAGCGGCAGGTAGATGCCGATCGCAGCGGCCAGCACCGGTACGCGGAAGCTGCTGCCTTTCGACTTGAGCGTCTCGTCGATCGCGATGATGATCGCGCCGATCACCGCGCCGATGCCGATGATCGTCCACGGCAGCTCGCCGCCGAACAGGCCTTTGGCGACCGACGCCATCAGCGTCGCCTGCGGCGCGGACAACGGGTTGGGATGTTCGGCGGTCGGCGCGCCGATGCCGTAGGCCTCCGAGAGCACGTTCAGCACCGGCGCCATGATCAGCGCGCACGAAAACGCGCCGATGCCGAGCATGAGCTGCTGCTTCCACGGCGTCGCGCCGACCAGGTAGCCGGCCTTGAGATCCTGCAGGTTGTCGCCGCCGACCGCAGCGGCGCAGCACACGACCGCGCCGATCATGATGGCCGCGACCGCGCCGAGCGGCGCGCCGCCCGGGCCGATCGGCATGCGTCCGCTGTCCCCGAGCAACAGCAACAGCACGACCGACGCGAACAGGATCGTCGCGATCGTGATGCCCGACACCGGGTTGTTGGACGAGCCGACGAGGCCCGCGAGGTAGGCCGACACCGACACGAACAGGAAACCCGCGACGATCATGATGATCGCCATCGGGATGCTCACGTGCCACATGCCGACGATCGCCTGGTACAGCAGCAGCAGCGGAACCACGAAGGCGGCGAGCGCGATCAGCATCCACTTCATCGGAAGGTCGCGTTCGGTCTCTGCGACCGTTGCGCCGGCCGAGCCCGCGCGCGCTGCCGCGATGCCGCTCTTGACGCCCGACAGCAGCGACTTGCGCAGCGAGAACAGCGTCCAGACGCCACCGACGAGCATCGCGCCGACACCGAGGTAGCGGATGCGCGCCGACCAGATCGCGCCCGCGATGGTTTCCGCGTCCGCGCCCGCGATGCTCGAAGCGAGCGCGGGTGCGGTGTCGAGGAAGAACATGTGATAGATCGGGATGGCGATGTGCCAGGACAGGATGCTGCCGGACAGCACCACGATGCCGATGTTGAGGCCGACGATGTAGCCGACGCCGAGCAGGGCAGGGGACAGGTTCGTGCCCATGTAGCCGAGGTA
>DAIOWG010000127.1:0-8301 GCA_036758645.1 Dokdonella sp.
GAGCGCGGCGACCGCAGGCGGCCGAGAGACGTTCTCAGATCTCGAACTTGATGCCCTGCGCAAGCGGCAGCGCGTCGGAGTAGTTGATCGTGTTGGTCTGGCGGCGCATGTAGACCTTCCACGCGTCGGAGCCCGACTCGCGGCCACCACCGGTTTCCTTCTCGCCGCCGAACGCGCCGCCGATCTCCGCACCCGACGTGCCGATGTTGACGTTCGCGATGCCGCAATCGGAACCCGCCGCCGACAGGTACTGCTCGCCTGCCTTGAGGTCCTGCGTGAAGATCGCGGAGGACAGCCCCTGCGGCACTGCGTTCTGCATCGCGATGGCGTCGTCGAGCGTCTTGAACGGCATCACGTAGAGGATCGGCGCGAAGGTCTCGGTCTGCACGACTTCGTCGGTGTTCTCGAGCCCGGTGACGATCGTCGGCAGCACGAAGTTGCCCTTGCCCTCGATCGCCGCGCCACCGGTCACGACCTTGCCGCCGCTTGCCTTCGCCTTCTCGACCGCGGCGAGGTACTGGTCGACCGCCGCCTTGCTGTTGAGCGGACCCATCAGGGTGGATGCCTGGGTCGGGTCGCCGATCTTCTTCTCGACCTGCTTGTACGCCTTGACCAGCGTCGCGACGACGTCGTCGTGGATCGACTCGTGCACGATCACGCGGCGCGTCGAGGTGCAGCGCTGGCCGCAGGTGCCGACCGCGCCGAACACGATTGCGGGGATCGCGAGCTTCAGGTCCGCGCTCTCGTCGACGATGATCGCGTTGTTGCCGCCGAGTTCGAGCAGGGAGCGCCCCATGCGCTGCGCGACCCGCTCGCCGACTAGGCGTCCGACCTTGGTCGAGCCGGTGAAGCTGATCAGCGGGATGCGCCGGTCGTCGACGAATGCCTGCGCGAGGTCGGTGCCGCCGTCGTTGAACAGGAAGAAGATGTCCGGGAAACCGGCCTGCGCGAGCGCGTCGTTGCAGATGCGCACCGCGGCGATCGCCGACAGCGGCGTCTTCGGCGACGGCTTCCAGATCGAGATGTCGCCGCAGATCGCGGCCAGCATCGCGTTCCACGCCCATACCGCGACCGGGAAGTTGAACGCGCTGATCACGCCGACCAGGCCGAGCGGATGGTACTGCTCGTACATGCGGTGGCCCGGACGCTCCGAATGCATCGTGTAGCCGTAGAGCATGCGCGACTGCCCGACCGCGAAGTCGGCGATGTCGATCATCTCCTGCACTTCGCCGTCGCCCTCGGGCTTGATCTTGCCCATCTCGAGCGCGACCAGCGAGCCGAGTGCGTCCTTGTGCCTGCGCAGGGCCTCGCCGCACAGGCGCACGGCCTCGCCGCGGCGCGGCGCCGGAACCGTGCGCCAGGTCGCGAACGCGGCCTGCGCACGCTGGATGATGGTCTCGTAGTCGCTCTCGCTGGAGGCGTGGACCTCGGCGATCACCTCGTTGGTGCTCGGATTGATCGACTGCAGCAGGCCGGCATCGGTGGTCTTCGACCATTCCCCGTTGCCGAGATAGGTGCCGGAATTGACCGGGCCGAGGTCGAGCGCCTTGAGGATCTGGGCGGACATGGGAACTCCAGGAATCGAAAGGGTAAGGAGGCGCGGGCAGCGCTGAACAGGCCATTATAGCAGGGCCCGACGGCCGCGATCCCGAAGCAGGCAACCGACGTTGGGCCACGCCGCCGCAGCGGATACAATCGCCGCGCGCAGGGATCGACGCAGCGGCTCGGCAACGACGGCCCGCGCGTCGACGGTGCGAAAAACGGTTCACGCCACGGCCCCGTAGCTCAGCTGGATAGAGCGCGCCCCTCCTAAGGGCGAGGTCACAGGTTCAACTCCTGTCGGGGTCGCCATTCCACGCATCCGGGCGCGTCGCCCGGGCGCGAATCGCCACGGACCGCACGATGCTGCACGGTAAGAAGATCGTCGTCGTGATGCCGGCCTATCACGCGGAGAAGACGCTGGAGGCGTGCCACGCCGCGATCCCGCACGACATCGTCGACCGCGTGCTGCTGGTCGACGATGCGAGCGGCGACGCGACCGTCGAGGTCGCGCGGCGCCTCGGCATCCGTACCCACCGGCACGCCGCCAACCGTGGGTACGGGGGCAACCAGAAGACCTGTTACGCGCTCGCGCTCGACGAGGGCGCCGACATCGTCGTGATGCTGCATCCGGATTACCAGTACGAGCCACGGCTCATCACCGCGATGGCAGCGATGGTCGCGTCGGGTGTCTACGACGTCGTGATCGGCTCGCGCATCCTCGGCAATACCGCGATCGCGGGCGGCATGCCGCGCTACAAGTACATCGCGAACCGGCTGTTGACCGCGATCGAGAACGTGCTGATCGGCTCCAAGCTGTCGGAGTTCCATTCCGGTTACCGCGCGTTCTCGCGCGAGGTGCTCGAGCGCTTGCCGCTCGCGGCGAATTCCGACGATTTCGTGTTCGACAACCAGATGCTGGTGCAGGCGCACGCGGGTGGCGCGCGCATCGGCGAGATCTCGTGCCCGACCAAGTACTTTCCCGAAGCCAGCGAGATCGACTTCCGGCGTTCGGTCGTCTACGGGCTCGGCGTGCTCGCGACCGCGCTCGCGTACCGCGGCTGGAAGTGGGGTTTGGCCAGGCCGCGATTGTTCTCAGCCGACGCCGCGTTGCGCCTGCAGCCTGCGCCGGCCGGGACCTGCGACCGGCTGCGGGAAGCGGAGTGATCGAGCGATCCCGCAGGGACTGGCGCGGCCACGACCGGCCATCGCGCCATGCGCGCAGCGCGTGGGCTTCGATTGCGATCAGCCTGCTGGGCGTCGGTGCCTGGTTGCGCATCGCGCAGCTGCGCACGCAGATGCTCGTCGACGACGAGTGGCACGCGGTTCGCATGCTCGTGCGCGAGAGCTACGCCGGCATCGCGACCCACTTCGGCTTGGCCGACCACTCGATTCCGCTCACGCTGTACTACCGCTGGTTGTACGAGCGCGCCGCGCTCGATGAATGGGCGATGCACCTGCCGCTGCTGCTCGCAGGGCTGGCGCTGCTGGTGGTCGCGCCGTCGCTGCTGCGCCGCAGCCTCGCGCCGTCGACGCGCGTGCTCTGGATCGGCCTGCTCGCGATCTCGCCGACGCTCGTGTACTTCAGCCGCACCGCGCGTCCCTATGCACTGGTCGCATTGCTCGGTGTCGTCGCGATCATCGCGTTCCACCATTGGCGCCACTCGCGGCATGGACGCCATCGATGGGCCCTGCTGTACGTCCTCGCAACGACCGTCGCCGGCTGGGCGCACCTGCTCTCGTTGCTGTTCACGCTGTGGCCATTCGTGCACCACGCGACGGGTTTGCTGCTCGGCACGCGCCGTCGGCGCACCCGCGCGAAGTCGCCCGGCTGGCCGGCGCTGGTCGTGCTCGGGTTCGCGACGGTCGCGGCGCTGGCGCTCGTGCTGGTGGCTCCGCTGCGCAACGACTGGGCCGCGATGGCCGGGAAGGCGGGTGCCGACAACCTCGTGCTCGCGAGCGTCGTCGATGCCGTGCAGATGCAGTTCGGTCTCGCGATCGCGTGGTGCGCGGTGCCGATGGCCGTGCTGCTCGCGTATGGCGCGTACCGCCTCGCGCGCCGCGACGGCGACCTCGTGTGGATGCCGCTCGGTGCCGCGCTCGCGGGACTCGTCGCAATCGGCCTCGCGCGGCCTGCATGGATCCAGCACGCGCCGGTGCTCGTGCGCTACGCCGCGCCGGTGCTCCCGTTCCTGCTGCTGTATGTCGCCGAGGGTCTCGCGGGATTGTGCGAACGTGCGCGCGGGCGCGCTCCCCTGTTCGCGCTGGCCGCGCTCGCGGCCATCTGCGCGGCCGGTCCGCTGCCCGGCTGGTATCGCTTGCCGACGCAGTTCCTCGGCCACGCGGTGTTCCAGTTCGCCTACGATCCGCCCCGCAACCCCTACGTCACGCTGCTCGAGCTGGGTCCGGTACCCGCGTTCTATCGCGAACTCGCCACGCGACCGCCGCGCAGCGTGACGCTGATCGAAACGCCGCAACGCGCGCACTCGAACTACATGCCGCAGCCGTGGCTGCAGGCGATCCATCGCCAGGACGTGAAGTTCGCGCTGTCGGGCGACGTGTGCGGCCACGGCGAATGGGACGAATACGTGCCGGTCGCCGGCGGCGGCGATCGCTTCCGGCGCATGGCGAAGCTGTCCGATCTGCTCGAGGGGGCGCGCTGGGGCGGCGACTTCCTCGTGCTGCGCCTGCAGCCGTGGACGCTGCCGCCCGCGCCGGCATTCCCGTGGCCGGTCGAGTGGCCGGACATGCAGGCCTGCGCCGCGAAGGTCGAAGCCCGTGTCGGTGCGCCGGTCTTTCGCGACGACCGGATCGCGGTGTTCCCGCTGTCGCAGGGCGCGGCGCAGCCACGACCGTGATGACGCCATCCGGCGGCGCCATCCGGGTTCGTTCCCCGTCGATCGCCTGCGGCGCCGCTACTGCGGCTCGGGTAAGCTGAAAGGCAGCGCCGGGCGGGCCGGCAGCCGCGTGCGCCACTGTTCGAGCCTGGCCTCGATGCTCGGCGACGTCGCGATCTGAGGTTCGGAGTGCTCGACGCCGTCGGCGCGTTCCCATTGTTCGATCGCGGACTTCGCGAGATCGAACGCCTCGCGCAGCGAGGTCGTGCGATTGAGCGCGTCGGCGAGGAACGCCTTTCCGAAATACGTGATCTCCGATTCCGTCCCGCAGCCGAACGAACTGCGGTCCGCACGCGCGGACGTGAGTACCAGGGTCGAATCATCGCGCAGCGCGTCGATGAAGCCGCCCGAGTAGCACGCGTTCACCACCACCACCTTCCAGCGCACGGCGGGGTCGGTCGCGAACGCGTCGGCGAGATCCTCCGGCAGGATCTGGTTCAGCGGCAGCGGATCGAGGTCGACGAGCAACTGGTGCTGCTCCGAGCCGTGCGTCGTCAGGTAGACCAGCAGGATGTCCTCGGCCGGGTCCATCGCGCGCGCGATGCCTTCGATCGCCTGGTGCAGCGAGGTCCAGGTCGCGAGCGGCGTGTCGTCGAGCGTCGAGGCGTTGTTCGCGAGCACGATCGTGCGGCCCTCGCCATCGAAGCGGCTGGCGAACAGGCGTGCCGCGTACTCGGCCTCGTTGCGGAACACGTCTTCCTGCGCGTCGCCGCCGAACGCGACGACATAGAGGTCGACCACGCCCGGTCGTTGCGGCAGGACGCGCGCGATCGCGGCGTCCAGCAGCGCACCTTGCCGGTACATCACCTGCTCGGCATCGAATGCCGGTTCGGCGTCGGCGGGCTCTTGCGCGGGCGAAGCGTCTCCATTCGCGCCGTCCGCGACGGCGGGCGCTTCGTCGGCGACCACGGTCACGAGCAGCGAGGGCACCGGCATCCACCACCACGCAGCCGCCGACACCGCATACGCGAGGACCGCCGCGAGCAGCGTGCGACCCAAGCCGCGCGGCGCAAGCCAGTGCGCGACGACCAGCAGCACGAGCAACCACCACCCCCGCGAGACCAGTTCGATCACCGCGGCCGCCCAGGCATGCTGTTGCGGCAGGCGTGACGCGAGGTAGCCGAGTGGCCAGTGCACGAGCAGCGCGACCGCGATCGTCGCGGAGAGCAGCATCGCCGCGATGCCGGCGGCGACCTCGCGCCGCGCGGCATGCACCGCGAGCACCCATGCGGCGATCAGGGTCAGCATCGCATCGGTCATCACCGCGAGCACGCCTGCGCTGCTGAATCGCACGGGGCGCGGCGTCGTCGCGAGTTCGATCGCGAAGCTGGTGGCCAGGTAAACCCCTACCAGCGCGACGATCGTGCCGACGCCGGTACGGATCGCGGCGCCGCGCGGTGGCCGCAGCAGCGTCGCGCGCACGCCGTCGAGGAGGTGCGGGAGTACGGTGCCCGTCACGAGCGTCGCGTCCTCAGCCGGGATCGATGGCGTCGAAGTCGGTGACGCAGCGGTGCCGGCCGTCGGTCGGGCAGCTCGCGGGCGGGCGCGCGAGCAGGATCGTGCGCATGCCGGCCGCGGCGGCGGCATCGAGTTCGGCTTCGACGTCGGAGAGGAACAGGATCGAATCGGGTGCGACTCCGATCGTTTCGGCGATGCGCCGATAGGACGCGGCCTCGCGCTTGGCACCGCTGGTGGTATCGAAGAACCCGTCGAACAACGCGGTCAGGTCACCGGCTTCGCTGTGCGCGAAGAACAGTTCCTGTGCGGCGACCGATCCGGACGAGTAGACGTACAGGCGCATTCCCGCTGCGCGCCACGCGCGCAGGCGCGCCGCGACTTCCGGATAGACGTGTGCGCGGAACTCTGCGCCGGCATAGCCGTCCTTCCAGATCATGCCCTGCAGTGCCTTCAGCGCGGTCGACTTGCGGTCGGCATCGATCCACGACTGCAACAGCGCGATCAGTTCCTGCCGCGTGGCCGAGACGAGGCCGGCTTCCTTGGCGGCTTCGTGCAGCCAGTGCTGCACGTCGGCGTCGTCGGCATGGGTCTCGAGGAACGCAGGCAGGCGCTCGCGCGCGTACGGGAACAGCACGTCCTTGACGAAGTCGATCGAGCTCGTCGTGCCTTCGATGTCGGTGAGGATCGTCGTGATCATGCAGGCTGTCCTTGTGGCAGGGCGGAACTCGTCGCGCGCGCGCCGCGCGGCGGGGGCATCGGCATCAGCCATCGTCGCGCGCGCCGCGCGAGGAATCCGCATGCGCATCGTGCGCGGATTCGATCGCGCGCTTCACGTCGAGCGGGTGCGCGACGCGCGTGAACACCATCGCGCTTTCGCCGCGACCGGTGAGCACGACGTCGGCATGGCCGAGGATGCGGCCCCATGCGCTCTGGCGAAGCTCGACCGTTTCGATCGAGCCCAGCCGCAATTCCTCGGTTTCACGGCTGACGATGCCGGTCTTGCGCACGACGCGGCGATTCGTCACGCCCTGCTCGATCGCGCGCAGGCGCAGCCATTCGTACACCGCCGCGAGCAACGCGATGCCGAACGTCGGGATCGCGAGCAGCAGGAACACGTACAGCCGCCACTTCGCGGTCCAGTGCAGTTCGAAGCGCGAGACGACCGCTTCGCCCGGAGCCAGCGATTCCTCGAGGTAGCCCATCAGGCGTCCCTTGCGCTCGGGTGCGGGTCCATGCGCGGGAAGCGCTGCGCGATGTCCTCGCCGGTGAAGTCGGCGACCCAGCCTTCGGTGTTGGTGAACAGGCGGATCGCGACGAAATAGGGCGACTCGCTCATGTCGAACCAGTGCGGCGTGCGGTCGGGCACGCCGATGAGGTCGCCGGCTTCGCACAGCACCTCGTAGACCTTGCCGCCGATGTGCAGCGTGAACTGGCCCGCGCCGGCGACGAAGAAGCGCACCTCGTCCTCGGAGTGGCGGTGTTCCTCGAGGAACTTGCCGCGGAAGGCCGCGCGCTCGGGATGATCGGGCCTCAGGCTGATCACGTCGACCGAGCGGTAGCCTTCTTCGCGCATGAGGCGGTCGATGTCGTGGCGGTAGGCTGCGATGACTTCCTCCTGGCTCGCGCCAGGCACGATCGGCTGGTTCGCTTCCCAGCGTTCGAAGCGCACGCCGGCGTCGCGCAGCTCGCGTGCGATGTCCTCGTGCGCGCTCCAGTTCGCGAGCGGGGAAGCCGGATTGGATTCGTCGTAGATGCGCAGTCGGCTCATGCGAGGGCTCCCTTGAGTCGCAGCAGGTCGAGTTCGCAGTCGAGCAGGAACTCGAACGCCTCGAGGTGCCGGCGGGTTTCCGGCATGTCTCTTCCCCAGGTGTAGATGCCGTGGCCGTCGATCAAGTATCCGTGCAGCGGCTTGCCGCCGTCGAGCCACGCGTCGACGCGGTCGACCAGTTCCTGCATGCGCTGGGTATTCGGGAACACCGGCAGCTCCAGCACGCTTTCGTGGGTGGTGTATCCCGCGATCGCCTTCTGCAGCTCCCAACCCTCGAAGCGCACGACCCCGCGCGCGGCGAACAGACGCGAGGCGACCGACTGTGCGCGCGAATGCGTGTGCAGCACCGCCCCCGAGCCGGGGAACCGGCGATAGACCTGGACATGCAGCGCGGTCTCCGCCGACGGTTGCGCGCCGGTGCCCACCGCGCGACCTTCGAGGTCGACCACCATGATGTCGTCGGGGCCGAGCCGACCCTTGTCGCGGCCCGAGATCGTGACCGCCGCATGCGCGGCGTCGAGGCGCATCGAGAAGTTGCTGCTGGTCGCGGGTGTCCAGCCGAGCGCACCGAGTGCGCGACCGGCCTCGGCGATCTGACGCGCGCCGGCCTCGAGCGTCGCGCGGTCGGCGAATGCGGTG
>DAIOWG010000128.1:0-8295 GCA_036758645.1 Dokdonella sp.
TTCCGCCGTCAGCGCAGGATGCGCTGTCGGCGGAACCCGGCCGAGGCCTGCGAACCCTGCGGGCAGGATGCCCGCAGGGCGCAACGTCCGGGGTGCCCTTTCTCTTGGTTACTTCTCTTTGGGCAAGCAAAGAGAAGTGACCGGCCCGCAGGGATGCGGGCCGAACACGCAGGGACGCGAGTCGGTTTACCCGGTATGTCCAACGTCACCGCAAGCATGCGAACAATGTCCGCGCGGCGGCGTTCAACCCGACGGACTCCCACCCGCCCGAATCACAACTCCCGCAACGCCGTCGTCACCGGCAACCTCGCCGCGCGCAGCGCCGGGAACAGTCCGCCGAGGAAGCCGATCGCGAGCGCCCACTTGAGGCCGCTCCACACCAGCGCCGGCGACACCTTGAAATCGAAGACCACCTGGCTGAAGTTGCTGCCGAGCGTCGACACCGTGTAGTTGTTGAACACGAGCCACGCGATCGCCGCACCGAGCAGGCCACCCGCGAGCGCGAGCAGCATCGTTTCGAGCAGCACGGACACCACCACCGGCAGGCCGCGGAAGCCGATCGCGCGCATCGTCGCGATCTCGCGCGCGCGCGTGGCCACCGCGGCGTACATCGTGTTGAGCGCGCCGAACATCGCGCCGATGCCCATGATCACCGCGATCGTGGTGCCGAGGATGCGGATCATCTTCACCAGTTGCTCGGACTGCTCGCTGTAATACGCGCGCGTGGTCTTCGCTTCGACCTTGAGCCGCTGGTCGGCCACGAGCGCGGCCTTGTAGGCGTCGAATGCATCCGCGCCGGTCAGGCGCACCGTGACCGAGGTACGGCTGCTGCCGCGCCGGTAGGTCGATGCGACGACGTCGGCGTCGCCCCACACCTCGGAATTGTGCGCATCTGCGGAATCGAACGCACCGACCACGGTCCATTGCTGGTTGTTGAGCGTGAGCTCGGAGCCGATGTCGACGCCGACGAACTGGTCGCGCGCGCCCTTGCCGACGATGAGCTCGCGCAGGCCCGGCGTGAACGCGCGGCCCTCGATGATGCGGACCTCCGGGCGCACTTCCCAGACACGCGTGCCGACGCCGCGGATCTCGACGTTCGCGTCCAGGTTGTTGCTGCGCTTGGTGAGCGAGGCCACCACCACGAGTTCAGGCGATGCGACGGGCTGGCCATCGCTGCCCGTGAGCACGCCGGGCGCCTGCACGATCGGCGCGATGTCGTCGCGCATCAGGACCGAGTTCAGCTCGGCCATCGCGCCCGAACGCATGATGATCGCGGTTTCGTCGTTGCCGGTCTGCTTCATCGTGGCCTGGAAGCCGTCGCCCATCGCGAGCAGCGCGACCAGCACGCCGACCACGCCGGCGATGCCGACCACGACCACCGACGACGAGCCGAGCCGCTGCGGCAGTGTCGACACGCCGACCCAGGTCACCGAGGCGGCCTGGCGTCCGGTGCGCGTCAGCCCCATCCATGCCGCGAGGACGAGCGCGAACGCGAGCAGCAGCCACCAGGGCATCATCATCAACACGGCAAGGCCGGCCAGCGCGGCCAGCGTGATGCCGAGTGCGGACGCGAGTTTCTTCAGGGTGCGCATGTGTTCCTCCTCAGCGGCCAGCGAGCGCGTCGACGATGCGCAACCGCATGCCGCGCAGCGCGGGCAACGCGCCGACCACGAGCCCGATTCCGATCATCAGTGCGATTCCGCGCATCCATATCTCGCCGCCGACCGGCGTCATCGGCATGGTGCCGCCGAGTGCGGACTGCAGCGCGCTGATCACGATTGTCGCGAGCGCGAGCCCGATCACGCCGCCGAGCACGATCAGCAGCACCGCCTCGGCGAGGACCAGCGAGAGCACGCCGCCGTTGGTGAAGCCGAGGGTTTTCAGGATCGCGAGTTCGGGGATGCGCTCGCGCACCGCCTGCGCCATCGTGTTGCCGGTCAGCAGGATCAGCGTGAAGAACACCGCCGCCATGATCGCGCCGACGATCAGGCCGATGTCGGCGAACTGGCCGACGAAGGCCGCGTTGAACGCCTGTTCGGTCTGGGTCTTGGTCTCGTGGTCGGAGTTCGCCGACAGGGCGTCGACCGCGCGCGCGACCTGGTCGGCCTGTTCGCGGTCGGCCACGCGCAGGATGTACCAGCCGATGTTGCCGTTGCCGAACTGGCGCGCTTCGTCGAAGTAGTCCCAGCGGAAGAACAACTGGTTCTCCTGCCCGGCCTGCTTCGGGTCGCTGACGTCGAACAGGCCGACGAGATCGACGATCCAGGTGTTGTTGCCGTCCTTCTGCGGGTAGATCGTGGCCTCGAGCGGGATCTTGTCGCCGATCTTCCAGCCGAAGCGTTCGGCCAGTGCCGCGCCGGCGACCGCGCCGGTGCGCGTCGCCGCGAAGGCCTGCGCCTGCTCGGGCGGCAACACGAACTCGTCGTAGACGCCGAAGAAGTTCGGGCTCACCGCCATGTTCGGGAAGAAGTTCTTGCGGTCCTGGTAGACGCCGCCGAACCAGTTGGCGTACGCGACGTCCTTGACGCCCGGCGTCGCCTGGATCCGCGGCAACAGGCTCTGCGGCAGCTCCATCGTGAAGCTGACCTTGGAGATCGTGACCATGCGGTCGACGCCGGTCACGCTGTTGCCTGCATCGGCGAACGCGCTGCGCACCGAATCGAGCAGGCCGAACAGCAGGAACGCGGCGAGCACCGACAGCAGCGTGAAGATCGTGCGCGTCTTGCGGCGGAACAACGCGGCCCAGACGAGGTGGAGGTATTTCATCGTGGTGCCTCTCGGAGAGGGCTGAAGGCTGAGGGCTGGAGGGCTGGACGGGGTCGCGTGCTCAACCCGCGATCTTCCGCCCTGCGTCTTCGACCAGCGTGCCCTTGTCGAGGTGCAACGTCTGCTTCGCGTACTCGGCGGCCTTCGGATCATGCGTGACCATGATGATGGTCTTGCCGTGGTCGCGGTTGAGCGTCTGCAGCAGACCCAGCACATCCTCGGCCGACTGGCGGTCGAGGTCGCCCGTCGGCTCGTCGCAGACCAGCAGTTCCGGATCGGACACGATCGCGCGCGCGATCGCGACACGCTGCTGCTGGCCGCCGGACAACTCGCCCGGCTTGTGGCCGGCGCGGTCGGCGAGCCCGACCAGTTCCAGCGCGATGCCCGCGTTGCGCTTGCGCTGCGCGGCCGAGAGGCGCGTCAGCAGCAACGGCAGCTCGACGTTGCGCTGCGCCGACAGCATCGGCAGCAGGTTGTAGAACTGGAAGATGAAGCCGACGTGCTCGGAGCGCCATTTCGCGAGCGCGCCTTCGCCGAGCCGATCGATGCGCTCGCCGCCGACGCCGATGCTGCCGTCGGTCGGGGTGTCGAGTCCGCCGATCAGGTTGAGCAAGGTGGTCTTGCCCGAACCCGAGGGACCCATCAACGCGAGGAAGTCGCCCCTGGCGATGTCGAGGTCGACGTTGTGCAGCACCTCCACCTTCTGCCGGCCCCGTTCGTAGACCTTGCTGACGTTGCGGATTTCGACCAGTGCGCTCATCGCTTGCCTCGGTTGTTCGTCTGCGGCATCCGGTTGGACGCCGGGGTGGATCGGATGGATGGCCCGGCTACCTGACGCGCGTCTCGACGCGCGCGCCATCCTCGAGGTCGGCGCCGGGCGCCTCGACCACGCGCGTGCCCGCCGCGAGTCCCTCGACCAGTCGCAGGTCGCCGCGCGCCTGTCCGGCCGTCACCGGCTGGATGCGCGCGCGATCGCGTTCGAGCGTGAACACCACGCTGCGACCATCGCGCTGCACGATGCTCGACGCGGGCACCAGCACGCCCTTCGGTGGCTCCGCGGAGGCCGCATCCGCTGCGGCTTCGGCCTCGAGGAACGACACGCGCACACCCATGTCCGGCACGATGCGCGCGTCCTTCTGGTCGAGGCCGACGCGCACCTTGACCGTGGCCTTGCCGCGGTCCGCGGTCGGGATGATCGCGATCACGCGGCCCGGGATCTTCCAGTCCGGGTACGCATCGAGCGCCGCCTCGGTCGGCTGGCCCGCGCGCACGCGGTTGATGTAGGACTCGTTGACGTCGACCTCGACCTCGAGCGAATCCATGTCGACGATCGTGCCGACGCCGGTTCGCGTGAAACCGCCGCCGGCCGACAGCGGCGACACGATCTCGCCGGGCTGCGCGGCCTTCGCGATCACCACGCCCGCGAATGGCGCGAGCACGGTGCAATAACCGAGCTGCACGCGCGCGGCCGCGACCGCGGCGGCCGCGACTTCGACCTGGCGGCGCTGCGTCTCCACCTGCGCCGCCTGCGCCTCGACCTTCGTGCGCGCGAGCTCGACGGCCTGGCGCGACACCAGCTGGCGGCCGACCAGTTCCTCCGCGCGCGCGACGTCGCGGCGATCCTGCGCGAGCTGCGCGTTCGCCTGCGCGAGCTGCGCCTGCGCGGCGCGACGCGCGGCCTCCGCCTGGTCGACCGCCGCGCGCTGCGCGGTGTCTTCCAGCCGCGCGAGCACCTGGCCCGCTTCGACATGCTCGCCTTCCTCGATCAGCACTTCGGTCAGCGTACCCGTGATCTGCGCCGACACCGTCGCTTCGCGCCGCGCGGTCACGTAGCCGGTCGCCTGCAGCACCGACTGTGGTCCCGATGCCGCCGCGGTCGGCGCCACCGCGGTCGCGGTGTCGACCACGACCGCCTTGCCGCCGCGCAGGAACCACCATCCACCTGCGGCGAGCGCGAGCACGACCAGCAGCGCGACCGCGATCGCGACGAAGCGCGCCGCGCCGCCGCGCGGTTCCGGCTCGCGGCGGTCGATGCGCAGCTGTTGCAACATGTCCGACTTTTCCACTCGTCCCATCCCAAGGCGCCGCCAAGACCCTGAAGTCTGCCATAGACTCGCGTCGCCGCCATTCCGCCGCAAGGCGACCGCATCATGCCGAGGACGTGACAGATGTCAGCCACGCTTTCCGCGCCTGCCGCAGCGGGCTACTCGGGCAAGGCGCCCTGGCAGAAGCTCGGCCTCGCGCGCGGGCGGCGCATCCTGCTCCGCCGCGCGCCGGGCGACTATGCAACCCTGGTCGGCGCGCGCGCCGAGGACCTGACGTTGGTCGGCACGCGCGCCGCCTTCGATGTCGCCCATCTGTTCGTCGACCGCGCAGCCGCGCTCACGCGCGAACTCGCGTCCCTGTCGGCGCGGCTGCCGGCCGACGGCGTGATCTGGGTGTCCTGGCCGAAGCAGGCATCCGGCGTCGCGACCGATATCCGGGAGGACACGGTGCGCGACGTCGCGCTGCCGCTCGGGCTCGTCGACGTCAAGGTCTGCGCGATCGACGCGACCTGGTCGGGCCTCAAGCTCGTGTGGCGCCGCGAGCAACGCGCGGGAAAGCCCGCGCGCGCCTGACGCGGCTATGCTTGGCTGCCACCCCGCCAAGCCTGCCGCCATGGACTACGTGATTCCACCGCCCCGCGTCGCCAGCCTGCCGATTGCGGGCGAGTCCGCGCGCTTCCCGCTGCGACGCATCTACTGCATCGGCCGCAACTATGCCGAGCACGCGAAGGAGATGGGCGCCGAAGTCGAACGCACGCGCCCGATGTTCTTCATGAAGCCCGCCGACGCGATCGTGGCCGATGGCGCGGACGTGCCCTATCCGTCGGCCACGCAGGAGCTGCACCACGAAGTCGAGATGGTCGTCGCGCTGCACGCGGGCGGACGTGACATCGATCCGGCCCGCGCGCTCGACTGCGTGTACGGCTACGGCGTCGGCCTCGACCTCACGCGCCGCGACCTGCAGGCGGTGGCAAAGTCGAAATCGCACCCGTGGGATGCCGCCAAGGGCTTCGATGCATCGGCACCGGTGTCCGCGATCCATCCGGCCGCATCGGTCGGGCATCCGCGCGAGCTCGCGCTGGCGCTCGACGTCAACGGCGAACGGCGCCAGCAGGCCTCGACGTCGGACATGATCTTCGACGTCGCCGCGATCCTGCACGAACTGTCGAGGCTGTGGGAACTCGCGCCCGGCGACCTGGTGTTCACCGGAACGCCCGCGGGCGTCGCGGCGCTCGTGCGCGGCGACCGCTTCCGCGCGAGCCTCGGCGGCTTCGCGATGCTCGAAGGCCGCATCGCCTGAGCGGAGACGACGCGCGACGCGCTGCTGTAGAGTGCCCGAGGGCCCACCCAGGGTCCGGAACGACGCTGGAGGAACCATGAGTCTCACGACCGAGTTCAAGGCTTTCGTGATGCGCGGCAATGTCATCGATCTCGCAGTCGGCGTCGTGATCGGCGCCGCCTTCGGCAAGATCGTCACCTCGCTGGTCGACCAGATCATCATGCCGCCGATCGGCCTCCTGATCGGCGGCGTGGATTTCTCCTCCTACAAGTGGGTGCTGCAGGCCGCCGGACCCGATGGCAAGGGTGAAGTCGCGATCCAGTTCGGCGCATTCCTCAACACGCTGATCCAGTTCGCGATCATCGCGCTCGCGATCTTCCTCGTGGTGAAGGTGGTCAACCGCATCGTGCGCAAGGCGGAGGCCGCGCCGGCACCGCCGCCCGAGGACGTGGTGCTGCTCGCCGAGATCCGCGACCTGCTGAAGGCGAAGGGCTGAGCGCCGTCGCGCGGACGCCTGTCGTTCGCAACGGCCCCGCGCGCTGCATGACGATTGGCCCCTTCCCTGCGGGCCCGGGCGCATCCATGCTTGGCGTTTCCCGATCGCCACCGGAGAATCGCCATGCATCGATCGCTCGTCCTGGCTCTGGCGCTGTCGTGCGCCGCGCCCGCACCCGCCCTCGCTGCCGGCAAGCCGACCACGCTGCGCGCCGAGCACATCGCGACGGCCGAGCGCCTGCGCGACCAGGCCCTGCGTGACGACACCGCCTGGGACTTCACCGAAGGCCTGACCACCGAAGTCGGCGCGCGCCTCGCGGGCGGCGAGAACGACCTCGAGGCGCGCGAGTGGACGATCGCCAGGCTCAAGGCGCTCGGCTTCGACAAGGTCTGGAGCGAGCCGGTGACGTTCCCGAAGTGGGTGCGCCGCAGCGAGAGCGGCGCGATCGTCGCGCCGTATCCGCAGCCGCTCGCGCTCATCGCGCTCGGCAATTCGCCGGGTACGCCAGCCGGCGGACTCGAGGCGGAAGTCGTCGCGTTCGACTCGTTCGATGCGCTGCAGGCCGCCGACGAGGCGAGCGTGCGCGGCAGGATCGTGTTCGTGAATGCACGCATGCAGGCGCATCGCGACGGCCACGACTACGGCATCGGCTCGCGCGTGCGCTCGCGCGGACCCTCGCTCGCGTCGCAGAAGGGCGCGGCCGGTTTCCTGCTGCGTTCGGCCGGCACCGACCACAACCGCCTGCCGCACACCGGCGTCACCGCATTCGCCGAGGGCGTCACGCCGATCCCGGCGGCCGCGCTCTCGGTGCCCGATGCCGAGCAGCTCGCGCGCGTGCTCGCGCGCGGCAAGCCGGTGCGCGTGCGGCTCGCGCTCGACTGCGGCATGGACGGCGAGTACACCGGCGCGAACGTGATCGCCGAACTCACCGGCCGCGACAAGCCCGACGAATATTTCATCATGGGCGGGCACCTCGACTCGTGGGACGTCGGTACCGGCGCGGTCGACGATGCGGCCGGCATCGGCATCGCGGTCGGCGCCGCGAAGTTGATCGCCGGATTGCCCGAGCGGCCCGCGCGCAGCCTCCGCGCGGTCGCATTCGCGACCGAGGAATCGGGTCTCTACGGCGGCAAGGCGCTCGCCGCGAAGTACGCCGGCGACATCGGCAAGGCCGTGCTCGGCAGCGAATCGGACGCCGGAGCCGACCGCATCTGGAAGATCACCGCGAGCGTCAAGCCCGAAGCGCGCGGCGCGATCGACCAGATCGCCGCGCTGCTCGCGCCGCTCGGCGTCGAATACGACGCGACTTCGCCCGGCCACGGCGGCTCGGACCTCTCGGAAATGCATCGCGTCGGCATGGCCGCGTTGTCTCTGTATCAGGACGCGACGCGCTACTTCGACTGGCACCATACCGAGAACGACACGCTCGACAAGGTCGATCCCGAACAGCTGCGCCAGAACGTCGCCGTCTACGTCGTCGCGGCCTATCTCGCCGCTCAAGCCGAAGGCGATTTCGGTTCGGCGCCGGGCGCATTCCCGCGCAAGGCGCCCTGATTCGGGCAGCGACGCCGAGCGCAAGCGCGATTGGCCGGTGGCCTCCAGGCCACCGCGTGGCCCGGTTCTCGCAGGAGCCCACCCTGTGGGCGATCCGCGCAGAAAACCGGTCGTTCGCGATCGTCCGAATCCCCGCGATCGCGCACAGGGTGCGC
>DAIOWG010000129.1:0-8274 GCA_036758645.1 Dokdonella sp.
CCAGCTCGAGTTCGGACTGTTCGACTTCCGGCTTCACCGCGAGTACGACCCCGCGCGCGGCGCGCGCGCGCTCGGGATCCTCGACCAAGTTCGCGATGAGGTATCGGTGCTGAAGCCACCCGCATGGCAGCGCTTCCCGCACGCGTTCACGCATATCTTCGCCGGCGGTTACGGCGCGGGGTACTACAGCTACCTCTGGGCCGAAGTGCTGTCGGCCGATGCGTTCGCGCGCTTCGAGGATGCCGGCGTGTTCGACCGCGCGACGGGCGAGGCCTACCGCCGTGCGATTCTCGGCGTCGGCAGCTCGCGACCCGCGCTGGACTCCTTCATCGAGTTCCGCGGTCGCGCACCGCAACCCGATGCGCTGCTGCGCAGCTACGGCCTCGCGGCATGAGCGACGAGGTGGTTTGGAAGTCGGGTCGATCGCGACCCGCCTTGCAGGCGCGCCAACGCCCCGACCGACCCGCCGCGCGCTCGCTGCGTCAGATCGTTTCCATGCCGCGTCGATCGCGCCTGGACTCCCTTTAGGAGCGGCAACGCGGCGACCGTCCGCTTGCAGGCTCGCCGCGTCATGCGGTTTGGATGCTTCGCCGATCGCGCCTGGGTCGCCCCTGCACGCATGTCACGGTGACCAGCGCGCCGACCGGTCGATCACGCGCGAAACGCGCGAAAGACCTCGATCGCACGTTCGAGCGCCGCATCATCGATGCCAAGGTGGGTGACGAGTCGCACGTTCGGCAGGTAACCGATGCTCGCGCGCACGCCGTGCGCATCCAGATGCGCCGCGAGCGCGCGCAGTCGATCGGTGGCGACGTCGATGAAGACCATGTTGGTGTGCTGCGCCGCGACAGCGATGCCGTCGAGGCCGCGCAGCGCATCGGCGAGGCGCGCCGCGCGCGCGTGGTCGTCGGCGAGCCGGGCGACGTGGTGGTCGAGCGCATGCAGGCCCGCGGCCGCGAGCAGCCCGGACTGACGCATGCCTCCGCCGAGCATCTTGCGCCAGCGCTTGGCCGCGTGGATCAATTCGGCGCTCGCGACCAGCACCGAGCCGACCGGTGCGCCGAGCCCTTTGGAAAGGCACACCGACACGCTGTCGAACGGCGCCGCGAGCTCGCGCGCCGACATGCCGCTCGCGACCGCTGCATTGAACAGGCGCGCGCCGTCGAGGTGCACTGCCAGACCGCGCGAACGCGCCCATGCGGCCGCGGCGACGATGTAGTCCTGCGGCAGCACGCGCCCGTGCCAGGTGTTCTCGAGCGCGAGCAGGCGCGTGCGCGCGAAGTGCGGATCATCGGGCTTGACCGCCCTGTCGAGCGACTCGAGCGGCAGCGTGCCGTCGCCTGCCTGCGCGATCGGCTGCGGCTGGATCGAGCCGAGCACCGCTGCGCCACCGCCCTCGAACTTGTAGGTATGCGCCTCCATGCCGACGAGGAACTCGTCGCCGCGCGCGCAATGCGCGAGCAGGGCGCAGAGGTTGGATTGCGTGCCGCTCGGCACGAACAGCCCCGCCTCGAAGCCGAGTTCGTCCGCGACGCGCCGCTCGAGCCGCGCGACGCTCGGGTCCTCTCCATAGACGTCGTCGCCGACCTCGGCGTCGATCATCGCCGCGCGCATCGCGGCGGTCGGTTTCGTCACGGTGTCGCTGCGCAGGTCGATGGTCATCGCGAGTCGCGGGTCCGGGCGCTCCAGCGTAGCGAGCAGCGGGCGGCCCGCGCCAGTCCCGCGTGATGCGCGACCGCGACGCCGTCGATGGCGCGGTTGCCGCTGCGTGCTGCTACGCTTGCATCCACGATGCGCATCGCCTCCTGGAACGTCAACTCGCTCAACGTGCGCCTGCCGCACGTGCTGCAGTGGTGCGCGAGCGCGCGCCCGGACGTGCTCGCATTGCAGGAAACCAAGCTCGAGGATGCGAAGTTCCCGGCGGCGGCCTTGCGCGAAGCCGGCTACGAGTGCGTGTTCTCCGGCCAGAAGACCTACAACGGCGTCGCGATCCTCGCGCGCGGGCCGCTGCACGACGTCGTGCACGGGATCGACGGGTTCGATGATCCGCAGCGGCGCGTCCTCGGTGCGACCGTCGGCGAGCCGGGTTCGCCGCGTGCGTTGCGCGTGGTGAACCTGTACGTCGTGAACGGGCAGGCGGTGGGCAGCGAGAAGTATGCCTACAAGCTCGACTGGCTCGCGCGCGTGACCGCGCATCTTGCACGCGAACTCGAACGCCATCCGCGTCTCGTCGTACTCGGCGATTTCAACATCGCGCCCGACGATCGCGACGTGCACGACCCGCTCGCGTGGCGGGAGCAGATCCTGTGTTCGACGCCTGAGCGCGAAGCGCTCGCACGCATGCTCGCGCTCGGGCTGCACGACAGTTTCCGACTGTTCAACGAGGACGCGGGACACTACAGCTGGTGGGATTACCGGCAGGCGGCGTTCCGGCGTGACCTCGGGCTTCGCATCGACCTCGTGCTCGCGTCCGACGCCTTGCGGAACCAATGCCGCGCGGCGACGATCGAACGCGAACCGCGCACCTGGGAACGTGCGTCCGACCACGCTCCCGTGACCCTGGATATCGACGATGGCTGCTGACTGGCTGACTGCACCGAGCGACACCGAACTCGAGGAGCTGGACCAGTTCCTGCGCGCGCACGCGGGCGACGAGGACATGCTGCTCGACGGCGTGCACGGCTTCCTGACCGCGCTCGCGATCGGGCCCGCGCCGGCCAAACCGGACGAATGGTTGCCCGAGATCCTGCACGAGCCGTTCATCGACGAGGGTCAGGGCGAGCGCGTGCTGACCCTGCTCGCGCAGCTCAACGACGCGATCGCGCCCGAGGTCGAGACCGGCACCTACGAGCCGATCCTCGGCGAGCTCGACGTCGGCGACGGTCCGCCCGCGTTCACTGCACGCGGCTGGTGCGAGGGTTTCTCGCGTGGCATCGACCTGCGGGCACCGTCGTGGGAGTCCCGCCTCGGGCAGGATTCGGAACTGATGGAGCTGCTGTCGCCGATCATCGCGCTTGCGATCGACGACGGCGTGTTCGAGAGCGACGCGGAGTTCGCGCCGCTCGGTGACGAAGGCTACGACGAATGCCTCGCGCAGATCCCGGGCGCCGTCGGCGCGGTCGCCGACTATTGGCGCAGCCATCCGCCGAGTGCGGACGAGCAGGTTGCGCCCGCCGTGACCGAAGTGCCGCGCCGACGCGGCGGGCGCTGGGTGCACTGAAGGCGGGGATGGGGGATTCGCGAAGCCGCGGGGTCCCGGACCGACCAGGAATCCACGTGATTGTCCGCTCGAGCGCATCGATGCGTTCGCGGATGAGACCTTGCCGCACGCCTGCGCGCACCCAGATCATCGGTCTTCGATGAGGAGATCCCAATGAATCCGAGCTCGCATGCCAGCCGCCGCGTTGCACGCGTCGTGCGCGGCCAACCCACGTCCGATGGCGCGGGCGTCAAGCTCACGCGCGTGATCGGCCAGCGCGACCTCGACATGCTGGACCCGTTCCTCATGCTCGACGAGTTCCGCTCCGATCAGGCGGGCGACTACCTTGCGGGATTCCCGGATCATCCGCACCGCGGCTTCGAGACCGTGACCTACATGCTCGCCGGGCGCATGCGCCATCACGACAACCAGGGCAACAGCGGCCTGCTGACGCCCGGCAGCGTGCAGTGGATGACGGCAGGCCGCGGCATCGTGCATTCGGAAATGCCCGAGCAGGTAGATGGACTCATGTGGGGTTTCCAGCTCTGGGTCAACCTGCCCGCGCAGGACAAGATGGGTGCGCCGCGCTACCAGGACATCGCGCCCGAGCGGATTCCCGTGCTCGCGCCGGCCGAAGGCGTGCAGCTGCGCGTGATCGCGGGCGCGTTCGCCGGCGTCGAAGGCCCGGTGCAGGGCATCGCGACGGCGCCGCTGTACCTCGACCTGCGGCTCGAAGCCGGGACCCGCATCGAGGTTCCTCTGCCGGCGACGCACAACGCGTTCGTGTATGGGTACGAAGGCGACGCGGCGCTCGGGCCCGAGGCGGCCACGCATCCCCTCGCGCGCGGCGAGCTCGCGGTGCTCGATCGCGATGGCAGCACGGTGCGGATCTCGGCGACCGCTGCCCCGGCTCGACTGATCCTCGTCGCGGGCAAGCCGCTCGACGAACCGGTCGCGAAGTACGGACCGTTCGTGATGAACACGCAGCAGCAGATCGTCGAAGCGATCCAGGATTACCAGGCCGGGCGCTTCTGACGCGACACCGCCCCTTCTTGCGGCTGCGCGTTCGCCCAAAGCGCAGGGTGGGTCGCAGCGCCAAAGGCGCGAGACCCACCTTCGTCCATCTGGCCGAGCACGGCGATTGCGCCAACGCGCGGGTGGGGCTCGCCGCTGCGCGGCTGCGACCCACCCTACGGATTCGGTTTCAGCTTGCGCTCGAAAAAGTCGGCGATCAGCGTGTGCACGTGCTTCTTCATCGCCGGCGTCGACAGGCCATGCTTGCCGCCGGGATAGGCCATGAGTTCGAACTGCACGCCGCGCTGCTGCAAGGCGGCCATGAGCTTGGTCGAATTCGCGAACAGCACGTTGTCGTCGGCCATGCCGTGCACGAGCAGCAGCTTGTCGGACGGGAGTCCATCGATCCACTGCAGCACGCCCGAGCGCGCGTAGCCTTCCGGATTCCGTTGCGGGGTGCCGAGGAAGCGCTCGGTGTAGTGGGTGTCGTACAGCGTCCAGTCGGTCACCGGCGCGACCGCGACGCCGGCCGCGAACGCCTGCGGGTGCTTGGCCAGCAGCATCAGCGTCTGGTAACCGCCGTAGCTCCAGCCGAAGAGGCCGATGCGGTCGGGGTCGATCCAGGGCTGCGACGCGAGCCAGGCGCGACCCGCCATCTGGTCCTCGACTTCGACCTTGCCGAGCTCGAGATGGATCGCATCGGAGAACGCGCGACCGCGTCGCGGCGTGCCGCGGTTGTCGAGCGCGAACACGACATAGCCCTGCTGCGCCATGTACTGCTCGATGTGCGCGCCCCACGCACGCGAGACGTATTGCTTGCCGGGGCCGCCGTAGTAAGTCATGAACACCGGATGGCGCCGCGACGGATCGAAGCCCGCGGGCTTGACCATGCGGTAGTGCAACGGCGACCCGTGTGCGCCTTCGAGCGTGCCGAACTCCGGCGCGAGGAACGCGTCGCGGAACGGCGCATACGGATGCGCGTCGTCGAGTGCATTGCGCTCGATCCACGCGAGCAGGCGGCCATCGGCCTTGCGCAGCGAGACCTGCGGCGGCGTCGCCGGATTCGACCAGGTATCGACGTAGGCGCTCCCCTGGTCGCCGAACACCGCCTCGTGCCAGCCGTCGCCTTCGCTGATGCGCGGCGGCTCGGTTGCGTCGCCACCGTCGAGCCGCGCCGCATGCACCTGCCGTTGCAACGGATCGACGCGGTTCGCCGCGAAGTAGATTCGGCCGTTCGCCTCGTCGAGCGCGAGAAGCTTGTCGACGTCCCATTCGCCCTGCGTCAGCGGATGCCGCATCCGCCCGTCGAGACCGTACAGGTACAGGTGCCTGTAGCCCTCGCGCTCGCTGGCCCAGACGAATGCCTGCTCGCGCTCGAGGAAGCGCAGGTCCTCGTGCAGGTTGATCCACGTCTCGCTGGTTTCCTCGAGCAACGGTCGCTGCGCGAGCGTCCTCGCATCGACGAGCACGAGCTCGAGCCGACGCTGGTCGCGCGACTGGCGCTGGAACGAAAGGCGTCGCCCGTCGGGCAACCAGTCGACGCGCGCGAGGTAGATGTCCGGATCCTTGCCGAGGTCGATCCAGCGCACCTGCTTGCTGCGCGGTGCGACGAGACCGAGACGCACCGCGACGTTCGGCCGTCCCGCGGCCGGGTAGCGCTGGCGGATCGTGGTGCTGCGGTCCGCATGGACCTCGGTGCGTTCGACTTCGTCGACCTTCGACTCGTCGTAGCGCTCGAACGCGATCGCCGAATCGTCGGGCGCCCACCAGTAGCCGGTCGAGCGGTCCATCTCTTCCTGCGCGACGAACTCGGCCTCGCCGTTGTGCACCGGGCCGCCGCCGTCCTTCGTGAGCTGGTAGTTGAGAGCGCGCTCGAGGTCGATCACGTAGAGGTTCTGGCGGCTCACGAACGACACGAAGCCACCGCGTGGCGACACCTTCGCATCGTTGACCTCGAACCCCTTCGGCGTCAGTGCGCGCAACCGCTCGGCGTCGTTCTTCGCGGCCAGGTCGTAGAGCCAGAGTCGCTCGTCGACGCTGAAGAGAAGCTTGCGCGCATCGGGCGACCAACGGTACGAGACGATGCCCTTGAGTTGCGCGATGCGCTCGCGTTCGCGGCGCGCCTTCTCGGCTTCGGACAGTTCGCGCTGTTCGCCGAGCGCGGCCGAATCGACGAGGCGCTTCGCGACGCCCGCGGCGATGTCGTACTCCCACAGATCCAGCTGGTTCTGGTCGTCCTCGCGCCCGCGCAGGAACGTGACGCGCTGGCCGTCCGGCGCGATCTTGAGTGCTCGAGGACTCGGGCCATTGAGGTCGGGATCGGAAAAGATCCGCTCGATCGTCAGCCGCTCTGCATGCACGAAGGAACTCGATGCCGCGAGCGCGGCGAACAGGAACGGACGCATCGATGGACTCCGCAAGGATTCGCGCCATTATGGCGCGAACCCCGCGCGGACCGTCGCCCGCGGTGCTTCAACGCGGACGCGCGCCCTGACCGAACAGGATGCGCTTCTCGTCCTCGCTCATCGGCTGGCTGCCACCCGGGCGCACCTCGTCGGCCTTCGCGTACGCGCGCTGCGTCGCGGGTCGCGCGGCGATCGCGGCGTGCCAGCGGCGCACCTCCGGGAACGGCGCGAGGTCGATCGGCGCCTTGTCGTACGGGCTGATCCACGGGAACGCGGCCATGTCCGCGATCGTGTACTCGTCGCCCGCGACGAACGCGCGACCATCGAGGCGTCGGTCGAGCACGCCGAGCAGGCGCTCGGCTTCCTTCGTGTAGCGCTCGATCGCGTACGGGATCTTCTCGGGCGCGTAGACGTTGAAATGCCCGTACTGGCCCGTCATCGGGCCGAGCCCGCCCACCTGCCAGAACAGCCACTCGTTGACCTGCACGCGACCGCGCAGGTCCTGCAGCAGGAAGCGACCGGTCTTGTTCGCGAGGTAGAGCAGGATCGCACCCGATTCGAACATCGCGATCGGCTCGCCTCCGTCGGCCGGTGCGTGGTCGACGATCGCCGGCATCTTGTTGTTCGGCGAGATCGCGAGGAATTCTGGCTTGAACTGGTCGCCCTTGCCGATGTCGACCGGCTTGATCGTGTAATCGAGCCCGGCTTCCTCGAGGAACAGCGTGATCTTGTGTCCGTTCGGCGTGGGCCAGTAGTAGAAGTCGATCATCGTGGCGCTCCGTGATGGGATGCTCCCGCCGGTATCACGTGAAGGCGCGCGCGCGGCATTCAAGCGCGCGGCGCGGCCATCGGCCGGACGCTCGGCGCCATCCGCCTACTGCGCGCCGCCCGACACGATGCGCTGGCGCACCGCGTCCTCGAGGCCGGTCAGCCCCCAGGCCTTGCCGATCGCGATCGCTTCGTCTGGCGCCTTGCCTTCGATCCAGGCCGCGCGCAACGCGGCCATCGCGCCGACGCGGTTACCGCTCGCGCAGTGCACGAGCACCGGTTGCGTCGCGTCGCGCATCAACGCGTCGAACGCGTGAACGTTCTCGCGCGTGAGGTCGCCCGCGCCGCCGATCGGCAGGTTCGCGTAGTCGACGCCCGCCGCACGCAGCGCCGACGCTTCGTCGAAGTCCGGCGTTTCGGCATCGGGCGTCAGGTCGATCACGCGCCGGATGCCGGCCTCGCGCAACGTTGCGATGTCGTCGGCCGCGATGCGGCCGCTCACGTGCACGCCGGGCGCGGGCGTGCGTGCTGCATCGAGCAGTGCGGATTTGGGCGCAGGTGCGCTCGCGCACGCGGCGAGCGCGAGCAGGGTGGCGAGGACAATGGAACGTCGGAATGTCACGTTGTGGACTCCTCGTTTGATGCGCAAGCTTCCGGCCGAATCTGCTTGTTCGCAGTCGCTTAGAAAGGAATGCATGTTGCGGAGAGGCATGGTGAATCTGCGAGCTTTGACGTGCGATGGAAGTTCGGTGATGGTCAGGAGGGAAATTCTGGCGGTCCCTGTTCAGGCCGCCAGTCCGCCCACTCGGGTTCGGGAAATACCGTGCTCCCCGGCGACCACAGCTCCACACTTCCGGCGTGCTGCTCGAAGAACTCCGGATCGGCGGT
>DAIOWG010000130.1:0-8269 GCA_036758645.1 Dokdonella sp.
CCACTGGCGGTAGCCGGACTGTTCGAATGCCTTGCCACGACCCTGTGAACCACGGAAGTTGACCTGCAGCACGAGGTAGCCGCGGCTCGCGAGGAACTGCGCGTCGAGGTCGAACGGCCAGCGGTCGCCGATCGCGTGCGGACCGCCATGGGGCACCAGCACCATCGGCAGCTTCGCGGGCTCCGCCACCCCGGCGGGAATCGTGAGATAGCCGTCGAGTTCGACGCCGTCGCTGGCCTTGAAACGGATCGGCCTGCGCACGCCCATGCGCTCGACCGGGATCTCCTCCATCGCCGCGAGCACGATGTGCGCGGCATTCTTTCGATGGTCGAACAGGTACCACGAGCCCGGGTCGCGATCGCTGTGGACGTAGAACAAAGTGGTGGTGCCGTCCTCGCTGTGGTCGACGAAGTCCACCAGCTTGCCCGCGAAACTGCGGCCGAGCATCCGGTGCGTCTTCGCCGCAGGCGCGTTCTCGTCGAGATACGCGATGCTCGGGATGCCGCCTTCCTTCCATGCCGCGAACGGCTGCATCGGGGTCGCGGTCCATTGCAGGTCCCCGATGCTCGCGAAGCTGTCTTCGATCAGGGTGCGGCGCCCGCTGCCGTCGGGTTCGGCCTGCACCAGCGCCAAGGGCTCGCCACCGGCAGCGAACCATGCGAACACCTTGTCGCCAGCGGGCGAGAACGCGAACGGCACGAGCTTGCCGCCGGTGCGTTCGGAGGGAACCGGACTCCAGCGCTCCTTCGCGTCGCTCTGGAACAGGAGATAGTTGTCGTCGTCGTCGAGGCCGATCGCGAAGCGCGCGCGCCCCGTGCGATCGAGGACGAACGAGAGGTCGCGCTCGCCGATGTCCGCGACGAGGCGGCTGGTTCCGTCGCCGGCGTCGACGTCGTAGAGCATCGAGCGCTTGCTGGTCGCGGACAGCGTGCGCATGTAGAAGCGGCCGTTCGACTTCTCCGGCAGCGCTGCGATGTAGCCGAAACCGCGGTCGATGCCGATCGTGCGCCCCGGGCTGTCGTAGCCGAAGATGTATTTCTGGTTGCCGCCGTCGAGATCGACGGCGTTGATCTCGCCGGTCAACCAGGGTTTTTCACGCGGGCCGGACTGCCGCCCCTTCGCGACGACGAGCCGTTGCGCGCTGACCCAACCGACCTGCATCGGCACTTCGTTCGGCGGCAGCTTCAGCATCAGCGTGGGCTTCATGCCGTCGATGCGGAAGATCCCGAGCGCGTGTCGCCCTTCGCCGAGGTTCAGCGTGACCGACAGGTGCTTGCCGTCGGGCGCGAGCCGCGGGGAGCTGATCCTGCCCGCGCGCGCGAATGCCTCGACTGGAACCGGTTGCGCCGCAGCGGCTCCGAACGCGCAGGCGGCGGATGCGCCGATCCAGGCCCAGATCCTGTTCCGTACCATCGCGTTCCACCCCCTCGATTGCCCCTCCGCAACGATAACCGATCGACGCTGCGATGGATCCGTGCGCAGCCCCGGCAGCGCGCAAGATGGGGCAGTCGACAGCGGGTTCGTCGCGCGCTGGAGTATGCTCGCGTGCCCGCGAAGCACGGTGCCGAGATGGCCGACCCTTCAATTCCGACCGATGAAACCTTGCACGCGCAGGCGCAGGCACTGGCCGAATGCCTGCTCGCGCGTGGACAGAGCCTGGTCGCCGCGGAGTCGTGCACGGGCGGGTGGATCGCGAAGGTCCTGACCGACATCCCGGGCAGTTCGACCTGGTTCGAGTGCGGCGTGGTTGCCTACAGCTACGAGGCGAAGGAAGCGCTGCTCGGCGTGCAGCCGCAGACGCTCGAGCGCACCGGCGCGGTCAGCCAGGAAACCGCCGTCGAGATGGTCTCCGGCGCGCTTGCGCGTTACGGCGCGAGTGTCGCAGTCGCGGTCACCGGCGTCGCCGGGCCGGGCGGCGGCACGCCGGACAAGCCGGTGGGTACGGTCTGGATCGGCTGGAAGCGTCGCGGCGGCTATGCACGCGCGCAGCTGTTCCACTTCGACGGCGACCGCGAGGCAGTTCGCCGCCAGACCGTCGGTGCGGCGCTCGACGGCGTGCGGCGGATTCTTACGAGCTGACGCGCGTCCGGCTGATCGTCGCGCGCGGGTGCTGTGGGATAATCCTCGCCGCTCGCCGCATCTCAGCCGCTGAGATGGGGCCGCGGCACTCTCGCCGCCACCCAGACAGAGGATTCCACGATGGATGACAACAAGCGCAAGGCGCTCGCTTCCGCACTGAGCCAGATCGAGAAGCAGTTCGGCAAGGGCGCGGTCATGCGCATGGGCGATCGCGTCGACGAGGCGATCGAAGTGGTGTCGACAGGTTCCCTCGGGCTCGACGTCGCGCTCGGCGTCGGCGGCCTGCCGCGCGGTCGCGTGGTCGAGATCTACGGGCCTGAGTCGTCCGGCAAGACCACGCTGACGCTGCAGGTGATCGCCAGCTGCCAGCGCAACGGCGGTACTGCGGCCTTCATCGACGCCGAGCACGCGCTCGATCCGACCTATGCCGAAAAGCTCGGCGTCAACGTCGACGACCTGCTGGTGTCGCAGCCGGATACCGGCGAACAGGCGCTCGAGATCGCGGACATGCTGGTGCGCTCGAACTCGGTCGACGTGGTCGTGATCGACTCGGTGGCGGCGCTCACGCCGAAGGCCGAGATCGAGGGCGAGATGGGTGATTCGCACGTCGGCCTGCAGGCGCGCCTGATGAGCCAGGCGCTGCGCAAGCTCACCGCGAACATCAAGAAATCAGGCACTTTGGTCATCTTCATCAACCAGATCCGCATGAAGATCGGCGTGATGTTCGGCAGTCCCGAGACGACCACCGGTGGCAATGCGCTCAAGTTCTACGCTTCGGTTCGCCTCGACATCCGCCGCATCGGCGCGATCAAGCGGGGCGAAGAGGTGATCGGTTCGGAAACGCGCGTCAAGGTCGTCAAGAACAAGGTCGCGCCGCCGTTCCGACAGGCCGAGTTCGAGATCCTCTACGGCGAAGGGACCTCGCGCGAGGGCGAGCTGATCGAGCTCGGCGTGGCCCACAACCTCGTCGAGAAGTCCGGTGCGTGGTACAGCTACAACGGCGACCGCATCGGCCAGGGCAAGGACAACGTGCGCCTGTACCTCAAGGAGCATCCGGAAATCGCCGCCGCGATCGATGCGCAACTGCGCGCGAAGCTGCTGGTGAAGGCGGGCACGTCGCCGCTGCCGGCGGTCGAGGTCGAGGAAGCCTGAGCGCGTCTGCGAGAGCGTGTTGCGGCCTCAGCGCCGCAATACGGCGCGCGCGCTGGCCAGGATGGACCGCAGCGCGCGCGTTGCGCGTACTCGCGGCGCCGGAGCGCCGATGTGGCGCGCGTACGGCAGCAGGTAAGCCGGGTAGTGCGCGATGAAGCGAGCCTCCTCGCTGCCGCTCAAGCGCGCCTCGATCCCTTCGCGCGTACTCGTTCCAACCGCAAGTGCGTGCAGGCAGCCTGCGAGACCGCCGGGGTCCGCGGGCCTGCCGAGGAGGTTGAAATATGCCGAGTGGACGAACTCCTCGTTGTCGACGAGGTGCGTGCACTTGCGCGCGCATACGTCGAACAACCACCCGTCCATGATGGACGCCTTGCATACCCGAAGCCCGGCCCTGCGCAGATGTTCGGCGAGCGTCGCAGCCGTGAAGCCTGCGAGGTGGTAGTCGCCGTTGTAGGCCTGAGTGCCGTACACGAGGTGGATGATCTCTTCGGCCTTCGCCGGTTCGCGCCGGTCCGGGCGCGCCAGCAGGTCGAACATGCCGAACAGGCTCGGCACGCGCACATGCAGCACGCCCTCCGGAGCGAGCAGGCGCGACCATTCGGCGAGCGCCGGGGCGGTCCTGGCGCGCTCGAAGTGCTCGAGCACGTCCTGGGCCACGATTTCGTCGAACGCGCCATCCGGCAACATCGGCAAGTGCGTGACGTCGGCCACGAGGTCGGGTTGGTGCACGGCATGCAGATCGACGTTGAGATAGCCTTGCCGGTAGTCGTAGCCGCAGCCGACATTGATCTTGCGCGGCAACGGATCGGGCAGGGTCACGGGGTCGGACGGCGTCATCCATCAACTCGCATGCGGGATCGAGCGGGAAGCATACGCGCTGAGGGTGGCGCGAATCGACGGACGGAGGATGCCGCGTGAGCAAGCCAGGTGGTCGCCGCGGGTCGGGGGGAGCCCAAGGTCCGAACAGCTACGAGCGCGGCCTCTCCCTGCTCGCAAGGCGTGAGCATTCCGCGCGCGAACTCGAGCGCAAGCTCGCGGCGAAGGGGCATGCGCCGGCGGAGGCAGGCGCCGCGATCGAACGCCTGCGCGACGCGCACTTGCAGGACGACGACCGGTTCGCGGGCAGCCTCGCGCGAAGGCGGGCGGCGCAGGGTTACGGTCCGAGGCGCATCCAGGCCGAACTGAAATCCCATGGCTTGGGCGACGCGGCAGTCCGGCTCGCCATCGCCGGACTCGAAGTCGACTGGGACACGCTCGCGGCCGACCAACTGCGACGTCGCCATGGCGGTCGCGCAGCCCAGGACCCGGCGGAACGCGCCGCACGAGCGGGGTTTCTCTTGCGCCGCGGCTTCGATCCGGCGACAGTACGCGCCGTCACGCGCGCGGAAGTGGACGGTACGGGCGAAGAGTTCGATGGATGACTCGCGAACCGGGCCGCCCCCTTCGGCGTGTCCGCTTCCCGAATCCGCTTCGACCCGGCGTCCATGAAAACCTCCGAAATCCGCTCCGCGTTCCTGGAGTTCTTCCGCTCCAAGGACCACACGATCGTGCCATCGAGCTCGTTGGTGCCCGCCAACGACCCGACCTTGCTGTTCACCAATTCCGGCATGGTGCCGTTCAAGAACGTGTTCCTCGGCAGCGAGAAGCTGCCGTACGTGCGCGCGGCCGACGTGCAACGCTGCCTGCGCGCGGGCGGCAAGCACAACGACCTCGATTCGGTCGGATACACCGCACGCCACCACACGTTCTTCGAGATGCTCGGCAACTGGTCGTTCGGCGACTACTTCAAGCGCGAGGCGATCGCCTGGGCCTGGGAGTTCCTGACCGGCGTTCTGGGGCTCGATCGCGAGCGCCTCTGGGTCACGGTCTACCACACCGACGACGAAGCGCATGCGATCTGGAAGGACGACATCGGCGTGCCCGAGCAGCGCATCATCCGCATCGGCGACAACAAGGGCGCACCGTTCGCGTCCGACAACTTCTGGCAGATGGCCGACACCGGCCCCTGCGGCCCCTGCACCGAAATCTTCTACGATCACGGCGCCGACATCGCGGGTGGCCCTCCGGGTTCGCCCGACGAGGACGGCGATCGCTACATCGAGATCTGGAACCTCGTGTTCATGCAGTTCGATCGCGCCGCCGACGGCACGCTGTCGAAGCTGCCGGCGCCGTGCGTCGATACCGGCATGGGGCTCGAGCGGCTCGCAGCCGTGCTCCAGCACGTGCATTCGAATTACGAGATCGACCTGTTCCAGCGCCTGATCGCCGAGGCCGCGCGCCTGACCGGCACCGGCGATCTCGAGAACAAGTCGTTGCGCGTGATCGCCGACCACATCCGCGCCTGTTCATTCCTGATCGTCGACGGCGTGCTGCCCTCGAACGAAGGGCGTGGTTACGTGTTGCGCCGGATCATCCGCCGCGCGCTGCGGCATGGCTGGATGCTCGGGCGCAAGCAGCCGTTCTTCCATGCGATGGTGCCGGCGCTCGTCGAGACGATGGGCGCGGCGTATCCGGAGCTCGCGGCTGCGCAGGAACTCGTCGCCAGCGCGTTGCTCAGGGAGGAGGAACGCTTCTCCGAAACGCTCGAGCATGGCATGAAGCTGCTCGACACCGCGCTCGCCGACGCCGCTGGCGGAGCGTCGCGTCGCGTGCCGGGCCGCATCGCGTTCGCGCTCTACGACACCTACGGCTTCCCGGTCGACCTGACCGCCGACATCGCGCGCGAGCGCGGCTGGTCGGTGGACATGCCCGGTTTCGAAACCGCGATGGAGGAGCAGCGCGAGCGTGCGCGCGCGGCGAGCCAGTTCGACAGCAAGGCGACGCTGCCCGCCGAAGTCGCCAGCGCGCTCGCGCCGACGCAGTTCCTCGGCTATCGAGCGTTCGCGGCGGACGACGCGAAGGTGGTCGCGATCGTGCGCGACGGCCGCTCCGTGGAAGCGCTTTCTGACGGCGAGCAAGCCGTGGTATTGCTCGACCGCACGCCGTTCTACGCCGAGTCGGGCGGCCAGGTCGGCGACACCGGGGTCCTCGCGAGCACCGATGGCCGCTTCGAGGTCACGGACACGATCAAGCTCGGCGGCGTGTTCCATGCACACCTCGGGCGCTGGCACGGGACGTCGCTGCGCAATGGCACGGTGCTCAGGGCTGAAGTGGACACGGACCGCCGCCAGTCGACCGTGCTCAACCATTCGGCGACGCACCTGCTGCACGCGGCACTGCGCAAGGTGCTTGGAAGCCACGTGCAGCAGAAGGGTTCGCTGGTCGCGCCGGACCGGTTGCGGTTCGACTTCTCGCACTTCCAGCCGATCGCGGCCGCGGACCTGCGCGCGATCGAGGATCTCGTCAATGCCGAGATCCGTCGCAACAGCGAAGCGGAGGTGCACGAGATGGCCTACCAGGCCGCGCTCGACTTCGGGGCGCTCGCGTTGTTCGGCGAGAAGTACGGCGACGAAGTGCGCGTGCTGCGCATGGGCGATTTCTCGACCGAGCTCTGCGGTGGCACCCACGTCGGGCGCACCGGCGACATCGGCCTGTTCAAGATCGTGTCTGAAGGCGGTGTCGCCGCAGGCGTGCGCCGCATCGAAGCCGTGACAGGCGCTGCCGCGATCGCCTACGTCGCCGAGGAAGAGGCGCGGCTCGACGCGCTCGGTGAACTGCTGTCGAGCTCGGGTGCCGACGTCGTCGACAAGTTGCGCCAGTTGTTCGAGCGACAGAAGAAGCTCGAGCGGGAACTTGAAGGTTACAAGGCGAGGGCGGCAAGCTCGGCCACGCAGGACCTCGCCACTTCGGCAACACGCGTCGGCGACCTGCACGTCGTTGCCGCGCGCATCGACGGTCTCGATGCGAAGGCGCTGCGCGATGGCGTGGACATGCTCAAGCAGCGGCTCGGCGACTGCGTGGTGCTGCTCGCCTCGGGTGCCGACGGCAAGGTCGCGCTGGTCTGCGGCGTGCATGGCGCGGCGCTCGGGCGGATCAAGGCAGGCGACGTCGTCGCGCACGTCGCGGCGCGGATCGACGGCAAGGGCGGCGGCCGTGCGGACATGGCGCAAGGTGGCGGCGTGGATTCACCTGCACTGACCGCGGCACTCGATGCATTGCCCGGGTGGATTGCCGAGCGGCTCGGCTGAAGCTCGCATCGTCGCTTCGCAGGCGAATGTAAAGAAATTGTGGAATTTCGAGCTTCCGCTTGCGTTGCGCGTGCGGGGGGCCTTGGATAGTATCGATGGGTCGGGTACCCGCGCCACGCCTCGCATGCGAGGTGCGAACAGAGCAGGGACCGGACACGACAGGGGAAACGGCAGCGAGGGAGGCTGCTGCTTGGTCCCCAGGACCCGCGCCAGGGTGAACGATCACGGCGCTGGCCCACCGGACCGACAACGTGAAAGGAGTAGTACCACATGCTCATACTGACTCGCCGCGTAGGCGAGACGCTGATGATCGGAGACGAGGTGACCGTCACCGTCCTTGGCGTCAAGGGAAACCAGGTCCGCATCGGAATCAATGCGCCCAAGGACGTCGCGGTGCATCGCGAGGAAATCTACCAGCGTATCAAGCGCGAGCTGACGCCAGGCGAGGCCGCCGAAGGTGGCAGCAGTTCATCGACAGGTTGATCTTTACCTGACACGCGCGGGCGGCTATCCTGCGCGACCGCCGCGGCGTGCTGCCGCGAGACATTCCCGGAGAGATGCCCGAGAGGCCGAAGGGGCTCCCCTGCTAAGGGAGTATAGGGTCAAAAGCTCTATCGAGGGTTCGAATCCCTCTCTCTCCGCCACATACGAAAAGCGCCCCGCGAGGGGCGTTTTTCGTATGTGGCGGAGAGAGAGGGTGGAGAAGCGGCGGCTTCGCAGAAGACGCCGGTTCGACGCGTCCGCCGGGAGCGGACGCGGACGGCCGCAGGCCGGCCCCGGAGCGCGCAGCGCGCAGGGGTGAGGCTCAGGATGAGCCGAACAATCCCTCTCTCCTGCGAACGTCGAAGCGCCCCGCGAGGGGCGTTTTTCGTATGTGGCGGAGAGAGAGGGTGGAGAAGCGGCGGCTTCGC
>DAIOWG010000131.1:0-8267 GCA_036758645.1 Dokdonella sp.
CTTCCGCAAGATGCTGCTGGCGATGGCGCGCGACCTGCGCGTGATCCTCATCAAGCTCGCCGACCGCCTGCACAACATGCGCACGCTGGGTTCGATGGAGCCGGAATCGCGCCGGCGCATCGCGCGCGAGACGCTCGAAATCTACGCGCCGATCGCGCAGCGCCTCGGCATGAATCGTTTCAAGGCCGAACTGCAGGATCTCGGATTCCGGATGCTGCATCCGGACCGCCATCGCGTCATCGCCGAACGCATCCGCGCGGTGCTCGGCAATCGCCGCGAGGCGATGGCCCGCATCGAGGATGCGCTTGCCGCGCGACTCGCGGGCGAACAGATCCCGCATCGCGTGGTCAGTCGGATCAAGTCGCCCTACAGCATCTATTCGAAGATGCGCTCGGAGCACAAGTCGTTCAACCAGGTGATGGACGTCTACGGCTTCCGCGTGGTGGTCGACAGCGTGCCGCACAGCTACCACGCGCTCGGCGCGGTGCACGGGCTGTACAAGCCGCTCGAAGGGCGCTTCCGCGATTTCGTCGCGATCCCGAAGGCGAACGGCTACCAGTCGCTGCACACGGTGCTGTTCGGTCCGTTCGGCGCGCCGATCGAGATCCAGATCCGTACCGAGGAAATGGATGCGGTGGCCGAGCGCGGGGTCGCCGCGCATTGGGCCTACAAGACCGACGCGATGCCCGCCAACAGCGCTCAGTCGCGCGCGCGCGAGTGGCTCTCGAGCATGGTCGACCAGCAGACGCAGACCTCGTCCTCGCTCGAGTTCATCGAGAACGTGAAGGTCGACCTGTTCCCGGACGAGGTCTACCTGTTCACGCCCAAGGGCGAGATCCTCTCGTTGCCGCGCAACGCGACCGCGCTCGATTTCGCCTATGCGGTGCACACCGACGTCGGTGACCACGCGGTGGCCGCGCGCTCGGACAAGAAGCTGGTGCCGTTGCGCACGCCGCTCGCGAGCGGCCAGACGATCGAGATCGTGACCGCCGCCTCGTCCTCGCCGAGCCGGTAGTGGCTCGACTGGGTGGTGTCCGGACGCGCGCGCACCGCGATCCGCCACCATCTCAAGCGCTTGCAGCACGAGGACGCGGTCGACTTCGGGCATCGCATGCTCGATCGCGCGCTCGATGCGTTCGATGCCTCACTCGAAGAGATCCCGCACGCGGCGCTCGAGCGCTATCTGCTCGACCAGCGCTTCAAGCGGCTGGAGGACCTGCTCGCCGACATCGCGCTCGGCAACCGCGTCGCCGACAGCGTGGCGCAAGCCTTGCTCGCGGGCGTCGGCGACCACCCGCACGTCGCACACGCGCGCAGCCGCGAGAAGATCCTGATCAGCGGTGCCGAACGCGGCGTGCTGAGTTTCGGCAACTGCTGCCATCCGCTACCTGGCGACGAGATCTTCGGCTACCTCTCCGCCGGCAAGGGCATCGTCGTGCACCGCGTCGAATGTCCGAATGCGCCCGAGCTGCGCAAGGCGCCCGAGCGTTGCGTCGACATCGCCTGGGATGCGGCGGTGCAGGGCGACTACAAGGTCGAATTGCGCATCGAGGTCACCAACAAGCCGGGCGTGCTCGCGCAGGTTGCGGCCGCGATCGCGGAAGCCGAGTCGAACATCGAGAACGTCGAATACAAGGAACGCGACCTCACGACCGCAACCCTGCTGTTCACGATCGAGGTCCGCAACCGCCGCCACCTCGCCGGCGTGATGCGCCGCGTGCGGCGCCTGCAGGTGGTCACGGCGGTGCGGCGGTATCCGGTGTGAAGCAGGGTATGGGGAAAAGGGAATCGCAACCGCGGGCTCGTTCGTTCTACCATTCCCCGATCCCCATTCCCCATGACCGGCTCCATGAAAATCATCCATAGCGACAAGGCTCCCCGGGCGATCGGTCCGTATTCGCAGGCGGTGCGCGCCGGCGACACCCTCTATCTCTCGGGTCAGACGCCGCTCGATCCGGCCACCGGCAAGCTCGTCGAGGGCGACATCTCCGCGCAGGCGCGCCAGGTGTTCGAGAACCTCAAGGCGGTGCTCGCGGCGGCCGAAGCGGACTTCCCGCGCGTCGTGCGCGTCGGCATCTACCTGACCGACCTCGGCAACTTCGCCGCGGTCAACGAGGTCATGAAGCAGTACTTCAGCGAGCCGTATCCGGCGCGCTCGACGATCGGCGTGGCGTCGCTGCCGCTCGGCGCCGCGGTCGAGATCGACATGGTTGCGGCGCTCGGCTGAGTCGGTTCGCATGCATCCGGCGCACGCGGTCGCCGCATGCATCGCGGCACCGCTAGCGGATGCGCAGGAACAGCAGGTAGATGTAGGCTAGCATCAGCGCGAGCGAAAGCAACGCCACGCCCGCCTGCACCGCGATCCTGCGCGAGCAGAAGCCTGGCACCGCGAGCACGATCCAGAGCAGGCGCAGCATGCTGTCGAGGTCCATCGCGGGCCGATTGCCGTCGAGCAGCCATTGCTGCACGAACGAAGCCGGCGGGACCAGTGCGATGATCGCGTAGAACGGCCGCCGGCGCGCGACGAAGGCTTGCGCGAGCGCATCGCCGTCGAGGTGGAGATCCGAAGGCAGCACCAGGTACGCGAGCAGGTAGAGCAGGATCGGCAGCACCATGAACGCGGCGTAGCCGACGAAGGTCCACTCCTCGACGCCGCGCCAGATGAACGACACCCACCACACCTGCAGCATGCCGATTAGCAGGTTGAGCACGATCACGATCACCCACCATGCACTCGCGAGCGAACGGCCGTCGCGCAGCAGGCGTGCGAAGCCCGACAGCAACTGGGCCACGCCGAGTCCGAGGATGATCGACAGCAGGACCGTGATGTACTCGAACTCGTCCATCGAATTCTCCTCGGGAGTCGTCGATGGTAGCCGAGGCCGGAGCGCGACCGCAGTTGGTACGCTAGACCGATGAGCCCTGCCGCCGCACGCGCGACCGATGCCGTACCGGGCCTGGCCCCGGTGACCGCGCTGCCCGGCGTCGGCGAAGCGCTTGCGCAGGCGCTCGCCCGGCTCGGCATCGAGCGCGTGCAGGACCTCTGGTTCCACTTGCCGCTGCGATACGAGGACCGCACGCGCGTCACGCCGATCCGCGACCTGCGCATCGGCAGCGCGGCACAGGTCGAAGGCACCGTCGAGGCGGTCGAGCGCGGCTTCCGCTACCGACCGCAACTGCGCGTCGCGATCGGCGATGGTTCGCGCGCGACGCTGGTGCTGCGCTTCTTCCACTTCAATCGCAACCAGGCCGCGCAGTTCGTGCCGGGCGTGCGCCTGCTCTGCTTCGGCGAAGTGCGCCATGGCCTGCACGGCCCCGAGATGGTGCATCCCGAGTACCGCCGCATCGCGGGCGACGCGCCAACCATCGTCGAACAGGCGCTCACGCCGGTGTATCCGGCGACCGAGGGCCTCGGCCAGAAGCGCATCGCAGCGATTGTCGAACGCGCGCTCGAACGGCTGCCGGCCGACGAGGCGCTCGAGCTGGTGCCGCCCTCGCTGCGCGCGCCGCTGCAGCTGGACTCGTTGCGCGAAGCATTGCTGATGCTGCATCGGCCGCCACCGGATGCCGACTGCGCGGCGCTGCTCGCGGGCGCGCATCCCGCGCAGCGCCGGCTCGCATTCGAGGAACTGCTCGCGCAGCACCTCGGCCTCAAGCGCCTGCGTGCACAAGTGCGTGCGCATGCAGCCGCTCCGCTGCACGGCGACGACAGCCTGCGCAGCGCGTTGCGCGCGCGGCTGCCGTTCACGCTGACCGCCGCGCAGCAGCGCGTGTGCGCGGAAGTGGAACGCGACCTCGCATCGCCGCAACCGATGCTGCGATTGGTGCAGGGCGACGTGGGCTCGGGCAAGACCGTGGTCGCGGCGCTGGCCGCGCTCGCGGCGATCGAATCCGGTGCGCAGGTCGCGCTTGCCGCGCCGACCGAGTTGCTGGCCGAGCAGCACTGGCGCAACCTCGATGCGTGGCTGCGCCCGCTCGGCATCGAGCCGGTGTGGCTGTCCGGAAAGGTGCTGGGCCGCGCGCGCACGAGCGCGCTCGCGGCGGTCGCGGACGGCGCGCCGCTGGTGGTCGGCACGCATGCGTTGATGCAGGAAGGCGTCGCGTTCCGGCGCCTTGGCCTGGCGATCATCGACGAGCAGCATCGCTTCGGCGTGCACCAGCGCCTGAGCCTGCGCGACAAGGGTCGCCAAGCCGGAGCGCGCGACGGAGGTCGCGACGAGGTGCCGCACCAGCTCGTGCTGACGGCTACGCCGATCCCGCGCACGCTCGCGATGACCGCGTATGCCGACCTCGACGTCTCGGTCATCGACGAGCTGCCGCCGGGTCGTTCGCCGGTGCAGACCGTGGTGATCGCATCGACCCGCCGCAGCGACGTGATCGCGCGCATCCGCGCGGCCTGCTCGGAAGGGCGCCAGGCCTACTGGGTCTGCACGCTGATCGAGGAATCGGACCAGCTCGAGGCGCAGGCGGTCGAAGTCGCGCACGCCGAGCTCGTCGCGGCCCTGCCGGAACTTCGCATCGGCCTCGTGCACGGGCGACTCAAGTCGAAGGAGAAGCAGGCCGCGATGGACGCGTTCAAGCGCGGCGACACGCGGCTGCTGGTCGCGACCACGGTGATCGAGGTGGGCGTCGACGTGCCGAATGCGAGCCTGATGGTGATCGAGAACGCCGAACGCCTCGGCCTCGCGCAGCTGCAACAGCTGCGCGGCCGCGTCGGTCGCGGCAGCGCCGCATCGAGCTGCGTGCTGCTCTACCAGGCGCCGCTGTCGCAGATGGCGCGCGCGAGGCTGGAAGTCATGCGCGAAACCGGCGACGGTTTCCGCATCGCCGAGAAGGACCTCGAACTGCGCGGCCCGGGGGAACTGCTCGGTACGCGCCAGACCGGCCAGCTGCAGTTTCGCGTCGCCGACCTCGCGCGCGACGCGCACCTGCTGCCGGCGGTGCAGCGCGTCGGAGAGGCGATGCTGCGCGACCATCCCGGGCTCGCCGAACGCCTGCTCGAGCGATGGATCGGATCGTCCGCACGCTACGCCGGTGCCTGAGGCGCGAAGCCGCATCCGCCTGCATCGTGGCCATGGCACGTGCGCGCGTCGGGGTGCGAGCCGTGCTCAGGGCGCTCCGTGGAAAGGGGCGAAACCGAGCGCACGCAGCGCCTCGAGCCGCTCGTGCGCGACATCGGCCTGGTCGAAGTACACCTCGCCGAGCAGGGCGCGATCGACCGCGGGCCAGTCGGAGCGGATCGTTTCGGCGATCGCACGCGTGCGCGATGCGACCTGGCGCGCCTTGCCGATCATGTGCACGGCATTGGCGACCGTGAACAGCGCGACGACCGCGAAAGCGATGCGCAGCGCTCGCGGCCGTCGCTCGCGCCAGGCGCTCGCGACGAGGCCGCTGCACCCGATCCAGAACAGGGTCGAGAAACTCACGTAGCGCGTGACGAACGCATGCTCGCTGCCGAACGGAGCCGCGCGGCCGAGCGCTACGAGGATGCTCGCGCACAACGCGAACAGCGCGAGACCCAGCCACGGCAGGCGCGTTCTTTGCGGACCGCCACGCGAGCACGCGATCGCCGCAGCAACGAGTGCACCGAGCGCAACCCAGGGCGCGAGGTCGGTCGCGAAACGCGCGATGCCGGCGCCGAGGAAATTCAGCGCATAGGCCGTGACCGCGGCGATGCCGGGCCGTGCCGACTGCGTGCCCATTCCGTGGTACTGAAGCGCGACGACCGCCGCCGCGAACAGCCACGGCAGTGCCGCGAGCAGCCGGCGCCTGCGCGGGACGTCGGTGCGCAACGCGATCAGCACGAGCGCGGTCGGCAGCAAGGCGATCGATGTCGCGAAACTGAAGTAGGCGACCGTGGCCGCGACCAGCGCCAGTGACTGGTGCCACGCGGTCAACCCCGGTCTCGTCAAGGCGAGGAGGGTGGCGCCCGTGCCGGCGAGGCAGAGGAACACCGCGACCTGCCAGCCCCACTGCAGGTTCGCGAGATGACCTGGATGCAGCGCGAGCAGCAGCAGCAGGGCGGCCACGCCCATGCGGCGCCCTGCCACGCAACCGAAAGTTTCCCGGATGAAAAACGCAATGGTGCCCGCATGCACGAGCAGCAGCAGCCAGCTCGCGACGCAGTCGAGCCAGGGCCGGCCTTGCGACAGCGCCGTGGTCGCGAGCAGCACCGCGTAGGCTGCGGTGTGCATGTGGCCGCCGTGCACCGCGAAAAAGGCCGAATCGGCCAGCGATCCGGACTGCCAGGACGCGTAGATCGGAACGAGATCGAGGTGGTCCCACAGCATCATCGGGACATGCCAGGCCAATGTCAGCGCCAGCAGCAGCCCGGCCAGCAGCGCGAACAGCAGTGACAGCGGGAATCGCAGCGGTGTCGGGATATCGCGCGGCATGGACATCGATGGACGGGCGGAATCGCTATCATCGCCGCATTCCGTCCCGATGTGATGCGGCTTGGGCATGAAGCTACTGATCGACACCGATCCCGGCGTGGACGACGCGCTCGCGATCATGATGGCGCATGCCCGCGGCGAGGTCGTCGGCCTCTGCATCGGCGCAGGCAACGTCGGCCTCGCGCGCACGCTCGCGAACGCACTCAAGCTGGTCGAAGTGCTCGGCGTCGACACGCCGGTGTTCGCGGGCTGTCCGACGCCGCTGGTCGCGGGCGCCGGCGACGCGGGCTTCGTGCACGGCGCGGACGGGTTCGGCGACACGGGCTACCTGCCCGCAGCGCGCCGCGCGGCGGACGAGCATGCGGTCGATGCGATCCTGCGGCTTTCGCGCGAACACGCCGGCTCACTCACGCTCGTCGCGCTCGGACCGCTGACGAACCTCGCGCTCGCGTTGCGGCTGGATCCCGGACTGCCGCGCAGGATCGCGCGCCTCGTGGTGATGGGCGGCGCCGTGCGCGGCAACGGCAACACGGAGCGGATCGCGGCCGAGTTCAACATCGGCTTCGATCCCGAAGCCGCGCACGTGGTGTTCACGGGCTGGCCCACGTTCGACCTCGTCGACTGGGAGGCCTGCGTGCGGCACGCGATGCCGTTCGCACGCTTCGACGGGTTGCTCGCGCAGGGGGACCGGCGCGCGCGTTTCCAGGCCGCGATCTCGCGCAAGGCGCGCGCGTTCAACGAGGCACGCGAGCGCGCGGGCATGATCGCGGCCGACGCGCTCGCGATGGCGGTCGCGCTCGAGCCCGGCATCGTGCGCCGCGCGGAGCGCCGCCACGTGGTCGTCGACCTCGCGGGTCGGCATGCACGCGGCGCGACCGTGGTCGACTGGGACGGGCGGCTCGGCCAGCCGCAGAATGCCAACATCGTGCTGGAGGTGGACCAGGCGGCTTTCGAGGCCCTCGTCGCGGCGGGGCTGGGGGCGCGAGCGTGAATGCGCCCGGCCGGACCGCAGCTTGCGCGGTCCGGCCGCAGCGGGCTAAACTGCCGCTCTTTTTCCGCCCGCATCGAACAAGGCCGCCATGAAAGCCGACATCCATCCCGACTACAAGCAGGTCGTGTTCCAGGACATCTCGTCCGATTTCTCGTTCCTCACGCGCTCGACCATGGGCAGCAAGGAAACGATCAAGTGGGAAGACGGCCAGGAATACCCGCTGATCAAGGTGGAAATCTCGAGCCACTCGCACCCGTTCTTCACGGGCAAGCAGAAGATCGTCGACACCGCCGGCCGCGTCGACAAGTTCCGCCGCCGCTACGCGAAGTAGGTCGCGCCGGGCCGGCGCGTGCGGCCGATCGCCGCGCGCCGGCCGCACGCTCTCCGCGCATCCGCGCGGATCGAGCGACACAATCCTTCACAGGCAGGCTCCCGGCGCACCCGTCGCGCGTCGCGGGCCACCGCGCCCGCTGCGCGGCCGCCGGCTTTCGCGCATTGAAGCCCGATTGCAACGTCCGCATCTTTCCTCCGTGCGATAATCGTGCGCCGAGCGCGACGCGATTCGCGTGACGCCCAAGCCGAACAGACCAACCGCCGGTCCCCCGGGCGCGCGAGCGTCGTGGGCCGCAGCAAGGAGTCCTCTCGTGTCCGACAGAACCGTCCAGCTTTCCGACGCCGCTTCCGGCAAGACCGCTTCGTTGCCGGTGGTGAGCGGCAGCCTCGGCGACCCGGCCATCGACATCGGCAAGCTCAACAAGGACACCGGGCTCTTCACGTTCGACCCGGGCTTCGTCGCGACCGCGTCGACGCGCAGCGCGATCACCTTCATCGACGGCGACGAGGGCGTGCTGCTGTATCGCGGCTACCCGATCGAGCAGCTC
>DAIOWG010000132.1:0-8197 GCA_036758645.1 Dokdonella sp.
CGGCGAGTTCCATTCGGTCGCGCTGACCCACCATCGCCAGCAGGCCGACACCGGCACCAAGATGATCCACATCGGCCGCAACACGAAGTCGAAGATCGTATCGAAGGGCATCAGCGCCGGACGCGGACAGAACACCTACCGCGGGCTGGTGAAGATCGAGAAGGGCGCCGACGGCGCGCGCAACCACACCCAGTGCGATTCGCTGCTGATCGGCAAGAAGTGCGGCGCCCACACCTTCCCGTACATCGAGGTCAAACACCCCGACGCCACGGTGGAACACGAAGCCACCACCTCCAAGATTTCCGACGACCAGTTGTTCTACTGCCGCTCGCGCGGCATCGGCGAGGAAGACGCCGTGTCGATGATCGTCGACGGCTTCTGCAAGCAGGTGTTCCGCGAGCTGCCGATGGAGTTCGCGGTCGAAGCGAAGAAGCTGCTCGAGGTGTCGCTCGAAGGCGCCGTAGGCTGAGCCTTTGCATCGCGCAGGACCGAGCCCGCACCGGCCGCATTGCCCAATCCCGAATCCCGAATTCCGAACCCCATGCTCAGAATCGACAATCTCCACGTCCGCGTCGCCGGCAAGGACATTCTCAAGGGTCTCTCGCTCGAGGCGAAGGCCGGCGAAGTGCATGCGATCATGGGTCCGAACGGCGCCGGCAAGTCGACGCTCGGCAACGTGCTGGCCGGGCGCGAGGGCTACGAGGTCGTCGCCGGCAGCGTCGAGTACGACGGCCGCGACCTGCTCTCGCTCGAGCCGGAAGCGCGCGCCGCGGCCGGCGTGTTCCTCGCGTTCCAGTACCCGGTCGAAATCCCGGGCGTCAACAACACCTACTTCTTGCGCGCGGCGCTGAATGCGCAGCGCAAGCAGCGCGGAGAGGCCGAGCTCGACTCGATGCAGTTCCTGAAACTCGTGCGCGAGAAGCTCGCGGTGCTGCACCTCAAGGACGAACTGCTGCATCGCGCCGTCAACGAAGGATTCTCGGGCGGCGAGAAGAAGCGCAACGAGATCTTCCAGATGGCGCTGCTGGAGCCGCGCCTCGCGATCCTCGACGAAACCGATTCCGGCCTCGACATCGACGCGCTGAAGATGGTCGCCGACGGTGTCAACGCGATGCGCTCGCCCGCACGCGCGTTCATCGTGATCACGCATTACCAGCGCCTGCTCGACTACATCGTGCCCGACTTCGTGCACGTGCTCGCGGACGGGCGCATCGTCGAAAGCGGCGACAAGTCGCTCGCGCACAAGCTCGAGGAGCACGGCTACGCGTGGATCGCGCAGCGCAGGCTGGCCGGTGCTGCCTGATGGCCGTGGCCCTGCTCGATTCCCTGCTCGACGGCGTGCGCGCAGAACCCGCGGCGCGAAGCGCGGCGGTCGCGGCGCTGCGCAGGGACGGGCTTCCGGGCACGCGCGACGAAGCGTGGAAGTACACGGCGCTGCGTGCACTCGAGCAGCGCCGTTTCGTCGACGGTGATGCAGGCGCGGCGGGGCGCAAGGTCGATGCGGCGACGTACGCGTTGCCCGGCATCGACGGACCGCGACTCGTGTTCGTCAACGGCGTGTTCCGCGCCGACCTGTCCGACCGACGCGACATCGAGGGCCTCACGCTGCTCCCGTTGTCGACCGAGCCGGCGCAGCTCGCGTCGCTGCTGGCCGGCGACGACGGCGGACGCGCGGACGCGTTCGTGCGCCTCAATACTGCGCTGGTCGCCGACGGTGCACTCGTGCGTGTCGCGAGCGATGTGCGCATCGACGCGCCGCTGCATCTCGTCTTCATCGGCGCGACCGCCGAAGCCGACCTCGCCTGGCAGGCGCGCCTGCGGGTCGAACTCGGCGAAGGCGCCGCATTGACGCTGGTCGAACACCATGCCGGTGCCGGCGCGCAGGCGCACCTCGGAAACCTCGTCGCCGACTACGTGCTCGCGGCCGGAGCGCGGCTCGACCTGTTGCAACTGCAGGATGCGGGCCCGGATTCGACACTGGTGCGGCGCGACGCATTCCGGCTCGAGCGCGCCGCCGGGGTCACGGCGCATGCGCTCGAACTCGGCGCGCGGCTCGCGCGCCACGATTTCCGCGTCGCGCTCGCAGGACCCGAGGCGCGCCTGGTCTCGCGCGGGACCTTCGCGCTGACCGGTCGCCAGCATGCCGATACCCGTCTCGACGTGCGCCACCTCGCGCGTGACACCGCATCCGACATCGCGTGGCGCGGCGCTGCCGACCAGCGCGCTCGCGGCGTGTTCCACGGGGCGATCACGATCGAAGCCGGTGCCGACGGCGCGGACGCACAGTTGTCCAACAGGAACCTGCTGCTGTCGGCGCAGGCCGAGATCGATACCCAGCCCGTGCTCGTGATCCATGCCGACGAAGTGACCGCGGCGCACGGCGCGACCGTCGGCCAGCTCGACGAGCAGGCGCTGTTCTACCTGCGGACGCGCGGGATCCCGCGCGAGGCCGCGCGACGCCTGCTGGTTTCGGCGTTCTGCGGCGCAATGCTCGAGGGGATCGGCCGCGACGCACTGCGTGCCCACCTGCTGCGCCTGCTCGCGCTGCGCCTGCCGCTGGTCGAGGGCGCATGAGCGCGCGCGCACGCCCGTCCGGCCAGCCTTTCGACGTCGCGCGCGTGCGCGCGGATTTCCCGCTGCTCGCCCGCAGCGTGCACGACAAGCCGCTGGTCTACCTCGACAGCGCCAACACCGCGCAGAAGCCGGCCTCGGTGATCGAGGCCGTGGACCGCTTCTATCGCGAGCACAACGCGAACGTCGCGCGTGCGGTGCATCTGCTCGGCGAGGAAGCGAGCGCGGCCTACGAAGGCGCGCGCGACCGGCTCGCGCGCTTCCTGAACGCGCCTTCGCGCGACGAGATCGTGTTGACCAGTGGTACCACCCAGGCGATCAACCTGGTCGCGTACAGCTGGGCGCTGCCGCGCCTCGGCCCCGGCGATTCGATCCTCGTCACGACGATGGAGCACCACGCGAACATCGTGCCGTGGCAGCTCGTGTGCGAGCGCACCGGTGCGCAGCTGAAGGTCGCCCCGATCAACGAGGCCGGCGAGCTGATCGTGGAGAAGTTCGTCGAGGCGCTGACCCCGGACGTGAAGCTCGCTGCGGTCGCGCACGTGTCCAACGTGCTCGGCACGATCAATCCGGTCGCCCAGCTCGCGCGCCATGCGCGCAAGCGCGGCATCCCGATGCTCGTCGACGGCTCCCAGGCCGCACCGCACCTGCCGGTCGACCTGCGTGCGATCGGCTGCGACTTCTACGCGATGACCGGCCACAAGCTGTTCGGGCCGACCGGCACCGGCGCGCTGTGGGCGCGCGGCGAGATCCTCGCGGGCATGCCGCCGTTCTTCGGCGGCGGCGAGATGATCCGCGAGGTACGATTCGACAAGACCACGTTCGCCGACCCGCCGCAGCGATTCGAAGCCGGCACGCCGAACATCGCGGGTTTCGCCGGGCTCTCGGCCGCGATCGACTACGTCGAGGCGCTCGGGCGCACGCGCATCCACGCCTACGAGGACGAACTGCGCGATTACATGCTCGAGGCGCTCTCGACCGTGCGAGGCCTGAGGTTGATCGGCGAGGCGAGGGAGCGCGTCGGCGTGTTTTCGTTCCTGATCCACGGCGCGCACGCGCACGACCTCGCGACGCTGCTCGACCACGAAGGCATCGCGGTGCGTTCGGGCCACCACTGCGCGCATCCGTTGCTGCAGTTCTACCGCGTGCCCGCGACGTTGCGCGCTTCGCTCGCGTTCTACAACACGCGCGATGAGATCGACCGCTTCGTCGATGCGATCGCGCGCGTACGCAGGCTGCTGGCCTGAGTCCTTGCCGCAGCGCTCGCGCCGCTCAGGGCGGGCTGCGCCGGCCTACTCGTCGAACGCGTCGGCGAAGATGCGATCCTCGCCCGAGAACTCGCTGGTGCGGCCGTCGGCATCGGTGATGGTCGCGACCAGTGACGCGGGGCCGGGACCCGCGAGCGTCAGCTCGCGCCAGCCCTGTGCATCGGGTGCCTCGATCGTTTCACTGCCGATCCACGAGATGCCCTGCGCGTCGTCGGGCCCGGCCGCGATGTAGAAGTCCGCGCGCAGCGGATAGGCCGCGTTCGCGACGGCGACGTCGGCCTGGTAATGGACGGCGTACTGGCCCGACTCGTACGCGATGCGACGGAACCGGGGATGGTTCATGCGCAGGTTCGGACCCGTGTCGGCATCGTCCGGGTCGTTCGGGGTGCGGCCATTGCCGTCGATGTCGATGCCGATCGCATTGTCGTGCATTGCGTTGCCGACGACTTCGACGATCGTGTCGACCGTGCCGGCGATCTCGACGCCGGGTCCGAGGTTCCATGCGATGGTGTTGCCAGCCGGTCCCGCGCCGCCGATCCGCGGCGTGCCGCTGCCGGCCGGCACGCTGTTGCCGTAGCGCACGCCGGCCGCGCCGTTCGGCAACGGCGTGATGCCGTCGATGCCGACCCCGACGTGGTTGCCTTCGACGCGCAGATCCGCGCCATCGGCGCCGAACCCGAGCAGGTGCACGCCGATGCCGCTGGCGGACGCGACCACGTTGCGTGCGGCCGGGTCGGCGCCGCCGATCCGCGCGAACTGGCCCGGGCCCACGCGCAACTGCATCGCTTCGCCGATGATCGGCCGGGGCTCCAGACCCGTGGCGTCGGTGCCGATCAGGTTGCCCTGGAGCGTGATCGATGCGTTCGTGCCCATGAACGCGCTCGCGACGATGAGGTTGCGCTGCGCCGGCGCGAGGCCGCCGAAGATCCAGTGGCCAGCCGCGATCGCAATGCCCGATGCCGGGCTGCCCGGCGTCACGCCGTCCGCGCCGATGCCGAGGTGGCAGCCCTCGACGCGGAACGTCGCCTGCGTGCCGGTCGCCTGGCTGATCGCGTACGCAAAGTTCGTTATCGCGAGGCCACGCAGGGTCACTTCGCCGTCGAGGGCGCCGAAACCGAACGGCGCCGAGCACCCCGGGCATGCGTCGCCCGACAGTTCGATCGCAATCGTGCCGTCGAGTCCGCCCTGCTGCGGCGTCGCGCCGTTCGGGACTGCGCCGGGCTGGGTGGTGCCGTCGATCGTCAGCGATTCGTTGACGTTCCCGAGCCAGCCGGCCGGCTCGATCACGTGCGGCCCCGTGCCGGGGATCGCGAATGCGATGACGTCGACGACCGGCGCGGCCTGTCCGGTGCCGCAGTCGGCGACCGGGGTGTTGTTGGCCGCCGCAAGCGCCTCGCGCAAGGTGCAGGCGCCGTCGACGGCACTGGTGTCCGCGATCGAGTCGACGACGAGGGTCGCCGCGCGCACGCAGCAGGTCGGCAGGGCGGTACACAGCAGGAATGCAGCGAACGTGCGCATGGCGATGCCTGGGTCGCGAAGGTTGCATGGACAAACCCGCGGGCACCGCGATGCGAACGCGTGCATCGACGCGTGCGCCGCCTGCCGGGCGCGCCGACGTATCATCGACGTCCAGCGGTCGCCGGCCTCACGGTCGAAGTGCGACCCCCGAAACCCCACGTCCGAATCCCGATCGCATGAACGCAGCCCCGTCGCAAACCCTGCAATTCCGTCGCGCGAAGCACGCAGACATCGACGCGATCGTGGAACTGGTGCAATCGGCGTATCGCGGCGACGCCAGCAGGCGGGGCTGGACCACCGAGGCGGATCTGCTCGATGGCCAGCGCACCGATGCGGCGGGCGTCGCCGAACTCGTCGGACAGGCCGATGCGCGGATCCTGCTGGCCGAAGCCGGCGGCGCGCTGCTGGCTTGCGCGCAGGTCGAACGCCAGGGCGATGCGGGCTATTTCGGAATGTTTTCGGTGCGTCCCGAGTTGCAAGGCGGCGGCATCGGTCGCGCGACGCTGGCCGAGGCCGAACGCATCGCGCGCGACGAGTGGGGCTGCGCGACCATGCGCATGACCGTGATCTCGGTACGCGATGAACTCATTGCCTGGTACGAGCGCCGCGGTTATCGCCGCACCGGCGAGTACTCGCCCTTCCCTTACGGTGACGAACGCTTCGGCATTCCGCGTCGGGACGACCTGCGTTTCGAACTGCTCGTGAAGCGATGGGACGCAGCGGCGCCATGAGCAGGGAAGATGTCGACACGGCGCACGCCGGGCACGCGCAGGACGGCGCCTCGATGGAGCGTTGTTGCGGGGTTGTCCCGCTGGTGCGGGTTCGGGTGCTTGCGTCGCGATCGCGCACGCGGCAGGAGGTGGCATGAACGACTGGATACGCGTCTGCAACACGGGCGAGTTGCTGCCCGGCGAGTACCGCGTCGCATGGGACGGCGACACGCCGATCGCGGTGTTCAACCTCGACGGCGACCTCTATGCGATCGAGGACGTCTGCACGCACGACGGCGGCGAGCTGACGGGCGGCATCATCGAAGGCCACGAAATCGAATGCCCGCGCCATGGCGCACGCTTCGACATCCGCACCGGCGCGGTGTTGTGCCCGCCCGCGTACGAACCGACCGCGAAGTTCCCGGTGCGGGTCGAGGACGGCGTCGTCTACACGCGCGACGATCGTTGAACGAGCGCGGCGCTTCGCGGCGCCCGCGGTTCGATGTCTCCGGAGTCGCGGCCGGACCCCGTGCGCATCTACGTATTGAGAGTCATTCGCATTCGTGCTGTAATCGCGACGGCTCCGAGGGCCGCGAAGGGCCGGGCGGAGCAGGATGGACACCCAGCGAGATCCCAAACGCCGTGCGTACTGGCTGAAGACGCTGCACCAGTGGCACTGGATCAGTTCGGCCGTGTGCCTGCTCGGCATGCTGCTGTTCGCGATCACCGGCATCACGCTGAACCACGCGGGTCGGATCGAGGCCAGGCCCGAGGTCGTCACGCGTACGGCGACGGTGCCTCACGAACTGCTCGTCGGCCTGTCCGCGCGCGAGGACGGCGAGGCGCCATTGCCGCCGGTGCTCGCGCAATGGCTCGCGCAGCAGTGGTCGCTGCGCGTCGGCACGCGCGACGCGGAATGGTCGGACGGCGAGATCTACCTGTCGCTGCCACGGCCCGGTGGCGACGGCTGGATCAGCATCGACACCGCGAGCGGAGAAGCGACGCACGAGAGCACCGACCGCGGTTGGGTCGCCTATTTCAACGACCTGCACAAGGGACGCAACGCGGGGCCGTGGTGGAGCTGGTTCATCGACCTGTTCGCGGTCGCGGCGCTGGTGTTCTCGCTGAGCGGCCTGTTCCTGTTGCAGATGCATGCAAGGCAGCGCCCTTCGACCTGGCCGATGGTCGGACTCGGCGTGCTGCTTCCGCTGTTGATCGCGTTGTTGCTGGTTCACTGACACGGGAGTCGCCATGCGTTGCCGCTTTGCTGCCATCGGACTTTCATGCGGCCTTGCCGCTTCCGCATCCGCCGCTTCACTCGACCTCACCGTGACGATTCCGCGCATCGACGTCGCGGAGTATCACCGACCCTACGTCGCGGCTTGGATCGAGCGCGAGGACCGCAGCGTGGCTGCGAACCTCGCGGTGTGGTACCAGCAGAAGCCGGCCAAGGACGCGCAATCGGGCAAGACCGAGTCGGGCTCCAAGTGGCTCGCCGACCTGCGCCAGTGGTGGCGCCGCAGCGGGCGCGACCAGTCGCTGCCGATCGACGGCGTGAGCGGCGCGACACGGCCTGCCGGCGAACACCGCCTGCGCTTCGAACAGGGCAAGGCACCGCTCGGCAACCTGCCGGCCGGCCGCTACAAGCTCGTGGTCGAGGCCGCGCGCGAGGTCGGCGGTCGCGAAGTGCTCGCGATTCCATTCGAGTGGCCGCCGCGCTCGCCGCAGCACCTCGATGCGCAGGGCAAGGTCGAACTCGGCGCGCTGCGACTCGACCTCGATCCCTGATCCTCGAACCATGCGGATGCAATTGTCCGCCCGGGCACGACACGCACGCCAACGGAGCACACTGATGAACACCTGGATCCACCGAGCCGCCTTCGCGCTGGCCGCACTCGCACCGCTGTCCGCTTCGGCGCACAAGGCCTTCATCCTGCCCTCGACCACGGTGCTGTCCGAGCAGGAGGCGCGCGTCACCTTCGATGCGGCGGTCAGCAACGACCTGTTCTATTTCAACCATCGCCCGATGTCGCTCGCGCCCCTCGTGGTGACCGCGCCCGACGGTCGCACGCTCGCCGCCGAGAATGCGCACGAGGGCAAGTTGCGCAGTTCGTTCGAACTGACGCTGGC
>DAIOWG010000133.1:0-8184 GCA_036758645.1 Dokdonella sp.
GCTGAGGGCTGAGGGCTTCGCAATTATGCGGCTCTCGCGCGCGTGCGATGTGCGCGAAGTCGTACGGCGGATGAACGAACGCCCGGAGCGAAGCCGACGCCGGCCCTCGGCCCTCGACCCTCGGCCCTCAGATTTCCACCTCCATCTCCAGCTCGATCAGCCGGTTGCCCGGGATCTGGAAGAACGCGGTCGCGGGGATCGCATTGCGCTGCATGAAGGCGAACAGCTTGTCGCGCCAGAGCGCCATGCCGGGGCGGTCGACCGCGACGATGCTCTCGCGGCTCAGGAAGAACGTGGTGTCCATCATGTCGAATGGCAGTCCGCAGGCGCCGATGCGTGCGAGCACGGCCGGCACGTTCGGATCCTCGGCGAAACCGAAGCGCAGCAGCACCGCGTAGAAGCCGTCGCCGAGCGCAGTGACCGCCACGCGCTCCTCGTCCTCGGCGAGCGGCGTCTCGACGATCTCGACGGTCAGGATCACGTTGCGCTCGTGCAGCACCTTGTTGTGCTTGAGGTTGTGCAGCATCGCGTTCGGTACGCCGCTCTCGTTCGCGGTCATGAATACCGCGGTGCCGGGCACGCGCAGCGGCGGATGCGCGAGGATCGAGGTGATGAACGGCTCGAGCGCGAGTCCGCCGCGACGGATCTCGCGCATCACCAGATCACGCCCGCGGCGCCAGGTCGTCATCAGCGTGAACACGAGCAGGCCGAGCGCGAGCGGGAACCAGCCGCCGTATTCGATCTTGTCGGCCACCGCGAGCAGCAGCACGAGGTCGATGCCGAGGAACAACGTGCCGGCCAGCACCACGCGCGCGAGGTTCCAGCGCCAGATGCGGCGCGCGACCACCACCACCAGCAGCGTGTTCATCAGCATCGTGCCGACCACCGCGAGGCCGTACGCGGCGACGAGGTTCTCCGACGATCGGAAGCCGAGCACGGCCGCGATCGTGAGCACGAGCAGGATGCGGTTGATCCACGGCAGGAAGATCTGCCCGATCGTCTCCTTCGACGTGTGCTGCACGCGCATGCGCGGCAGGTAGCCGAGCTGCATCGCCTGGCGCGTCATCGAGAACGCACCCGAAATCACCGCCTGCGAGGCCACGATCGTCGCCATCGTCGCGAGCACGATCATCGGGATCAGCAACGGCTTGGGCACCAGCAGGTAGAACGGGTTCGCAGCGGCCGACGGATCGTCGAGCACCAGCGCGCCCTGGCCGAAGTAGTTCAGCACGAGGCACGGCGACACCAGGAAGAACCACACCAGCCGGATCGGCTTGCGCCCGAAGTGGCCCATGTCGGTGTAGAGCGCCTCGGCGCCGGTGATCGCGAGCACCACGGCGCCCATCGCGAACACCGCGAACTTGCCGTTGTGCGCGAAGAACATCACCGCATGATGCGGGCTCAACGCATACAGGACCTCCGGCTCGCGCAGGATGCCGAGCAGGCCGAACGCGCCGAGCGTGAGGAACCACACGATCGTGACCGGCGCGAACAGCGGCCCGACGCGGCTGGTGCCGTGCTTCTGGATCGCGAACAGGCCGAGCAGGATCACGACCGTGAGCGGCACGATCCACGGATGCGCCGCGGGCGCGACCACCTCGATGCCCTCGACCGCCGACAGCACCGAGATCGCGGGCGTGACCACGCCGTCGCCGAAGAACAACGCCGCGCCGAACAGGCCGATCACCATCAGCACCCAGCGCGTGCGCCGGCTCTCGACGCCGCGCTGCGCAAGCGCCATCAACGCCATGATGCCGCCTTCGCCCTTGTTGTCGGCGCGCAGGATGAAGGTCGCGTACTTGACCGAAACCACCAGCACCAGCGACCAGAAGATCAGCGAGAGCACGCCGTAGACATTCTCGGTCCGCACCGCCACGCCGTGCTCGCCGAACGCCTGGCGGAACGCGTAGAGCGGACTGGTGCCGATGTCGCCGTAGACGACGCCGACCGCACCCACGCACAACGCGAGGAGGCGCGAACGCGCGCTGCCGGATGGTTTGACCTGGTCCATGTCTGCTGGCCCTTGCCGTGCTAGCGCAGCGCCGCCTTGAGCGCCTTGCGGATGATGTCTTCGGCGCTGTCGCCCGGAACCGCGGCGTCGCGCACGAGGCGCGTGACTTCGGCCGGCTTGTAGCCGAGCGCCTGCAACGCGATCGCGGCTTCGCTCGCGGGATCACCCGGCGCGCCGGCGCCGCCCGCATGCACGCCGTCGCCGAGGCCCTCGACGCGATCGCGCAATTCCACCAGCATGCGCTCGGCGGTCTTCTTGCCGATGCCCGGGATGCGCGTCAGCGCGGCGAGGTCGCCGGCCTGCACGAGCCGCGCAAATTCGTCGACGCTCGCACCCGACAGCACCGACAGCGCGGTCTTCGCGCCGACGCCGCTGACCTTCTGCAATGCGCGAAACAGCGCGCGTTCGGCCTCGCGCAGGAAACCATACAACGCGACCGAGTCTTCCTTGACCGCGTAATGCGTGCAGAGCACGACCTCGCGTCCGGTTTCGGGCAGATCGTAGAACGTCGACATCGGCGCTTCGAGTTCGTAGCCGACGCCGCCGACGTCGAGCATCAGCCACGGCGGTTGCTTGGATACCAGGATGCCCTTCAGTCGCCCGATCACCGGCGACGCCTCCAAGCGCTGCGCCGGCCCTGGCCGAACTCGATGCCGACGCGCAGCACGCTCGCACGCGTGTGCGCGTGGGCGAGTGCGATCGCGAGTGCGTCGGCTGCATCCGCCTGCAGCTTGCCCGGCAGTTCCAGCAGCAGGCCGACCATGTGCTGGACCTGCCCCTTGTCGCCCGCGCCGGTGCCGACCACCGCCTGCTTGACCTCGCGCGCGGCGTACTCGGTCAGGCCGACGCCGTGATGCGCGACTGCGCAGATCGCGGCGCCGCGCGCCTGACCGAGCTTCAGCGCGGAATCGGGATTGCGCGCCATGAACACGCGCTCGATCGCGGCTTCCTGCGGCGCGTAGCGCGCGACGATCTCGCCAAGTCCATCGAAGATCAGCTTGAGCCGGTCGGCGAAATCCCCGCTGCCGACGAGGTTCAGCGCGGTATGGAACACGTGTCGCGAGCGGCCCGCCGCGTCGACATCGATGATGCCGACGCCGGTGTGGCGGCTGCCCGGATCGATGCCGATGATGCGCACGGCGCCGGCGAGCGCGGCGATGGCGGCAGGCGTCGGCAGGGGTGCGCTGTTCAACGAGGTCAACGGTCGGTGGCGGCGCGCGCAGTCTAGCGCACGTGCATCGATCAATCCGGTTCGCAAGCGAATCGGCCCGCGTCGAGGAATCCGACCGTGAGCGCGGCCACCTGATGCGAGAACAGCAGGCCGGTGTGCGATGCCGCGACCGTGCGATGGTCGGCGATGCCGGGCAATTGCGTTTCCTCGACCGAAACGGTGCCGTCGTGCGGAGAAGCGAGCCCGCCGACCGCGACGCCGAGGCCATACGGCAGCCGCCCCGCGATCACGCCGACTCGGCGCGAGCCGTGCCATTCCTCGATGCCCGCGAGCAAGGGTTCCGCGCTTTGGCCGAGCAGCAGCTTGCCGCCGGGGATCGCCGCGAGCCCGCGCGCGACCGCGCTGCCGCGCAGCGGCGGACCGAGGCAGACCACGCGTCCGTCGGGCAGCCCGCGCTCGCCGCGCGTGGCTTCGAGCGCGACCAGCGAACCGAGGCTGTGCCCGACCAGGTGAACGGCATCGGCCTCGCGCGCACGCATGCGCGCGCGCAGGTCCTCGACCGCCGGCGCGATGCCGCGGAACACGCTCGCATAGTCCACCGTCTCGACCGTGTACCCTGCCGCACGCACGCGCCGCGCGAGCAGCTGCAGCGTGATGCCGCGCATCCAGATCCCGTGCAGGAGGATCACGTGCTGGTTGCGGGGGTTGGGGTCGATGGCCCGGGGTAGCGGCATGCGAACACTTCTTCGTGGGCTGGACGGCCGCAGGCCGGCCGGCGCCTTTCACTCACGTGCGCCGCCATCATGAGCCGGCCGCACTGCGCGCGTCCAGCCTACTTCGAATCCTCGACCACCACGGCCACGTGCAGCTCGGCGAGCTGCTTGGCGGGTACCGGCGAGGGCGCCGCGGTCATGAGGTCCTGCGCGCTCGTGGTCTTCGGGAACGCGATCACGTCGCGAATCGACTCGGTGCCGGCGATCAGCGCCGCGATGCGGTCGATGCCGAATGCGATGCCGCCGTGCGGCGGGGCGCCGAACTTCAGCGCCTCGAGCAGGAAGCCGAATTTCGCCTGTGCCTCCTCGGCGCCGATGCCGAGCAGGTCGAACACCGCGCTCTGCATCTCGGGACGATGGATGCGGATCGAACCGCCGCCGATCTCGTTGCCATTGAGCACCATGTCGTAACCGCGCGAGACCGCGTCGCGCGCGTTCGCGACGAGATCGCCGACGTCGTCGACCTTGGGCGCGGTGAACGGGTGGTGCAGCGCCACGTAGCGGCCCGCTTCCTCGTCGTACTCGAACATCGGGAAGTCGACCACCCAAAGCGGCTTCCAGCCTTGCGCGACGAGGCCGCGGTCGCGGCCGAGCTTGAGGCGCAGCGCGCCCATGAAGTCGCAGACCGTCTTCCACGTGCCGGCGCCGAAGAACACCATGTCGCCCGACTGCGCGCCGACCTCGTCGAGCAGGGTCGCGAGCGTCGCGTCGTCGAGGAACTTCGCGATCGGGGAGTTGATCCCGTCGCGGCCCTTCGACCGGTCGTCGACGCGGATCCAGGCGAGTCCCTTCGCGCCGTACTTCGCGACATGCAGGCCAAGGTCATCGACCTGCTTGCGCGACAGCTCCGCGCCACCCGGCAGGCGCAATGCCGCGACGCGTCCGTTCGGGTCGCTCGCCGCGTCGGCGAACACCTTGAAGCCGGCGCCCTTGACGGTGTCGGCGACGTCGACAAGCTCGAGCGCGATGCGCAGGTCCGGCTTGTCCGAGCCGTAACGACGCATCGCCTCGGCGTATGTCATGCGCGGGAACTCCGGTTCGAGCTCGACCCCTGCGACCTCGCGGAAGATCGCGCGCACCATGCCCTCGACGGCATCCTGCACGTCGCGCTCCTCGACGAACGCGAACTCCATGTCGAGCTGGGTGAACTCGGGCTGGCGGTCCGCGCGCAGGTCCTCGTCGCGGAAGCAGCGCGCGATCTGGTAGTAGCGGTCGAAGCCCGCCATCATCAGCAACTGCTTGAACAGCTGCGGCGACTGCGGCAACGCATAGAACTCGCCCGCGTGCACGCGGCTCGGCACGAGGTAATCGCGCGCGCCCTCGGGCGTCGCCTTGGTCAGGATCGGCGTCTCGATGTCCTGGAAGCCGCGCTCGTCGAGGTGCCTGCGCAACGCCGACACCAGTCGCGTGCGCATGCGCATCGCCTGCTGCATCGCCGGGCGGCGCAGGTCGAGGTAGCGGTACTTGAGCTTGAGATCCTCGTTGGTGGTCTCGTGCAGCACGAACGGCAGTTCGCGCGCGGCATTGAGCACCTCGATGCGATCGGCGAGCACCTCGATCGTGCCGGTGCGCACGCGCTCGTTGACGCTGACGCGGCGGCGCACGCGACCGTGCACGCGCAGGCAGAACTCGTAGCCGACCTCGCTCGCGAGCCCGAACGCGTCCGCATTGTCGGGATCGACCACGACCTGAACCACGCCCTCGTGGTCGCGCAGGTCGATGAACACGACGCCGCCGTGATCCCGGCGCGAATCGACCCAGCCGCAAAGGATGACGGCCTGCTCGATCAGGCCGTCGTCGACGAGTCCGCAATGGTGTGTGCGCATGGCATTCCGCGTTGCGCCGGTCGGCGCGGGGCAAGGGGCGGAATGCTACGGAGGTTCGTGCTGCGCTGCAATGTGGCGGGAACGGGCGGTGGGGCTCGCGCCTGCGGCGCTGGGGCCCACCCTACGCGATTTGGGCAGGCGCCCGCCTTGCGGCGGGCGCCTGCCCGCACCGTTCGTCGCGCTCAGCGCCAGCGACGATCGACGAGGAACACCGCGTCGCAGCCCTGGTCGACCCAGACGCCCGCGCGGTTCCAGCCCCAGTTCCGCCCGCGCACACAGCGCGTTTCGGAGATCTGGCGCTCGATGCGCACGTCACCGCCGCGGCCGGTATCGACCTGGCACATGCGATAGCGGAAGTCGACGCTCGAGCAATGCACGCGGATCATCTTGTCCCAGCCCGGACCCGGCTGCCAGCCGCCCTGACCCGGTCCGTGGCCGGGACCGTGACCCTGGCCCGGGCCGCCTTTCCAGCGGCGCTGCACGCGGAACACGCCCTCGCAGCCCTGGTCGACCCAGATGCCGGCGCGATTCCAGCCCCAGGTGCGACCTTCGATGCAGCGGGTATCGGAAATCTGGCGGACCAGCTCGACCTCGCTGCCGCGACCGGTATCGACCTGGCACATGCGATAGCGGAAGTCGACGCTGGCGCAGCGCACGTTGATGTCGCGATCCCAATCCGGGCCGGGTCGCCAGTCGTTGCCGTACTGCGCGGGCGCGAGTGCGCCCGTTGCCACGACCACCGATGCCGGCGATTGCGCGTGTGCGAAGGATGCCGCGCCGATCGAAAGCGCGAGTGCGGTGACTCCATGGATGACCTTGCGCATGTCCTGCTCCCTGTGACTGTGGTGTGCCGTGCAAGCGGCGCCAGTCTAGTCCACGAGGCTGAACGGAGCGGGAAGCCGCGTCAGTCGGACGACGGCTTGGTCGCCGGAGTCGCGGCCGGCTTCGACTCGGTCTTCGACTCCGCTTTGGTTTCAGGCTTGGCCTCCGTGCCCTTCTCGGGCGCTGCGGCTTTCGCCGGTTCGCCGGAGTCGGCGAGGTTGCGCTTGCGGTCGCCGTCCTTCTTGAAATCGGTTTCGTACCAGCCGCTGCCCGCGAGTCGGAACGCGGGTGCGGTGAGGCGACGGCGCACGCGTGGCTGGCCGCAATCGGGACAATCGACGGGGTCGGGATCGGACAGCTTCTGCAGACGGTCGAACACGGTGTTGCAGGCGGAGCATTCGAATTCGTAGATGGGCATCGGACTGGGTCGCAGAGAGCAGGATCGGGAGTGTAGTGCGTAGGCTGGACGGCCGCAGGCCGGCCGGCGCCTCTGGCTGCCGAAGCGCAAGGCTCCGGCCGCGCTGCGCGCGTCGACCCCAGGTGGGTCGACGCGCTGCCATCGGCATCGTCATGCGCGCGTGAACACCAGATGCCCTGCATCCGCATCGACACGCACGCTGTCGCCCGCGCTGAAGCGCCCCTCCAGGATCTCCTTCGCGAGCGGATTCTCGAGCTGCTGCTGGATCGCGCGCTTGAGCGGGCGCGCGCCGTAGACCGGGTCGAAGCCGACATTGCCGAGCAGGTCCAACGCCTTGTCCGAAAGCTCGAGCTTCAACTGGCGCTCGCCGAGGCGCTTCTCCAGCAACGCGACCTGGATCTTCGCAATCGCGCGGATCTGCGCCTTGTCGAGCGCGCGGAACACGACGATCTCGTCGAGGCGGTTGATGAACTCGGGCCGGAAGTGCGCCTGCACCACGCCCATCACCGACGCCTTCATCTGCGTGTACTGCTCTTGGCTGTCGCCGGCGACATCGTGGATGTACTGCGAGCCCAGGTTCGAGGTCATCACGATCACGGTGTTGCGGAAGTCGACCGTGCGGCCCTGGCCGTCGGTCAGGCGACCATCGTCGAGCACCTGCAGCAGCACGTTGAACACGTCGTGGTGCGCCTTCTCGACCTCGTCGAGCAGGATCACGCTGTAGGGCCGGCGCCGCACCGCTTCGGTGAGGTAACCGCCCTCCTCGTACCCGACGTAACCCGGCGGCGCGCCGATCAGGCGACTGACGGAGTGCTTCTCCATGAACTCGCTCATGTCGATGCGCACCATCGCCTCGCTCGAGTCGAACAGGAACTCGGCCAGCGCCTTGCACAGCTCGGTCTTGCCGACGCCGGTCGGGCCGAGGAACAGGAACGAGCCGTTCGGCCGGTTTGGATCGGACAGGCCCGCGCGCGAGCGGCGGATCGCGTCGGATACCGCGCGCACTGCCTCGTCCTGGCCGACCACGCGCCTGTGCAGCTCGTCTTCCATCCGCAGCAGCTTGTCGCGCTCGCCTTCGAGCATCTTCGACACCGGAATGCCGGTCCAGCGCGCGACCACCTCGGCGATCTCCTCCGTGGTGACCTTGTCCTGCAGCAGCGTGA
>DAIOWG010000134.1:0-8169 GCA_036758645.1 Dokdonella sp.
CGTGCTCGCGTGCCAGCCGAAACGTGTCGCGCAGGGCGAGTCGCAGCGCCGCAGGGAGGCCTGGGCGCGGACTCTCGCGCTCAGGCCGCCTTCGGCTGCTTCATCAGCAGCGCGAGCAAGGCCGCGAGCTTGTCGCGCATCTCGCGGCGGTCGACGATCATGTCGATCGCGCCATGCTCGAGCAGGAACTCCGAACGCTGGAAGCCTTCCGGGAGGGTCTCGCGCACGGTCTGTTCGATCACGCGCGGGCCGGCGAAGCCGATCAATGCCTTCGGCTCGCCGATGTTGATGTCACCGAGCATGCCGAGGCTGGCCGATACGCCGCCGGTGGTCGGGTGCGTCAGGACCGACACGAACGGGATGCCCGCTTCGCGCAGGCGCGCGATCGCGGCGGAGGTCTTGGCCATCTGCATCAGCGAGAACAGGCCTTCCTGCATGCGTGCGCCGCCGGTCGCCGCCCAGCACACCAGCGGCATGCGCTCATCGAGCGCGAGTTCGGCGCCGCGCGTGAACTTCTCGCCGACCACCGACCCCATCGAACCACCCATGTAGGCGAAATCGAAGGCGCACGCGACCAGCGGATTGCCCTTGAGCGTGCCGCGCATCGCGACCATCGCATCCTTCTCGCCGGTCTGCTTCTGCGCGGCGACGATGCGGTCGCGGTACTTCTTCGAGTCGCGGAACTTCAGCGGATCGGTCGGCTCGAGGTTCGCGAACAGTTCCTGTGCGCTGCCCGCGTCGAAAAACGTGTTCAGGCGATGCCGCGCACGGATGGGGTGGTGATGCGCGCACTTCGGGCACACCATGAGCGCGGCGTCGAGCTCGGGCTTGTACAGCACCGCGCCGCAGCCATCGCACTTCTCCCACAGGCCTTCGGGCACCTTGCCCTTGGCGGTCGGCGCGGTGCGCGAACGGGGACCTACGAGCTTCTGCAACCAGTTCATGGCGTCATCCGCAATTGAGCGTTCATCATGCGAGCCGGATCAGGAAAGGATCCCGGCACGGGGGAGAGGGAGCGACACCAGGAGTCTCTCGCACCCTCAATCGATTTCCTTGCCATCCTCGATGTGCTCGGTGTGCCCGGTGTTTCACGCCTATCGGCGGTGCGCCCGGCACCGCGATCAGGGTGGCGCGTCCAGCGCGGCGCGGATCGGGCCAAGGAAAGCCCGCGCGCGCCCGCACAGATCGGCTTCGGTCGCCGCGCCGGCAAGCTGCTCCACGAGCGCGCTGCCGATCACGACCGCATCGGCGAACTCGCCGATCGCCGCCGCCGATGCGGCGTCGCGGATGCCGAATCCGACCGCAATCGGAACCGCGCTGCGCTCGCGTAGCTGCGCCACCCGCTCGCGCACGCTGTCCAGGCTCAGCCGGTCGGCGCCGGTGATCCCTGCGAAGGACACGTAGTATAGGAAACCTCGGGTCGCCGCGCAGACTGCGGAGAGCCGCGGCTCGACCGTGGTCGGTGCGGCCAGCAGCACCTGGCCCAGGCCCGCGGCGCGCAGCGGTTCGGCGGCGTCCCATTCCTCGATCGGACAATCGACGAGCAGCACGCCGTCGACGCCGGCCGCGAACGCGTCGCGCCCGAAGCGTCCAGCGCCGTGCACCTCGACCGGATTCATGTAGCCCATGAGCACGACCGGCGTGTTCGCGTCGCGATGCCGGAACTCGCGCACCCACCCGAGCACCTGGCGCAGGCCGACGCCCTTGGCGAGCGCGCGCTCACTCGCGTGCTGGATCACGGGCCCATCCGCCATCGGATCGGAGAACGGCACGCCGAGTTCGATCAGGTCGGCGCCCGCTTCGACGAGCGCATGCATCAGCGCGACCATGGCCTCGGGCAGCGGGTCACCCGCGGTGATGAACGGAATCAGGCCGGTGCGACCGCTAGCCTCGAGCTCGGCAAATCGCTCGTCGATGCGTCGGACGCCGGGACCCGGCATTGGAAATTCGGGATTGGGCATGTCGTGTTCACCCGGCCGGGAGCGCGGCTGCAAGGGTCTGCGGAATGGATGCGCTCAGCTCGAGAGGGGGGCATCCGCGCTCGCGCAGCGTGATCTTCGCCCATCCCCCGACACCCATCCCCGATCCCGCCTTCACAGCGAAATGCCTTCGCGCGCGGCGATCGTGTGCACGTCCTTGTCGCCGCGCCCTGACAGGTTGCAGAGCACGAGCGCATCGGCGGGAAGCTCGCGTGCGATCTTGATCGCCTGCGCGACCGCATGGCTCGATTCGAGCGCGGCGAGGATGCCTTCGCTGCGCGCGAGCTGGTGGAACGCCGCCAGCGCCTCCTCGTCGGTCACGCCGACGTAACTCGCGCGGCCCGCATCCTTGAGGAACGCGTGCTCGGGACCGACACCCGGGTAGTCGAGGCCGGCCGACACCGAATGGGTCTCGGTGATCTGGCCGTCGTCGTCGCAGAGCAGGTAGGTACGGTTGCCGTGCAACACGCCGGGACGTCCGGCCGAGAGCGAGGCCGCGTGCCGTCCGCTCCCGATGCCCTCGCCGGCCGCCTCCGCGCCGACGATGCGCACTCCGCGGTCCTCGAGGAACGCGTGGAACAGGCCGATCGCATTCGATCCGCCGCCGACGCAGGCGGTCAGCACGTCCGGAAGCCGTCCGTACTGCGCGAGCATCTGCGCGCGCGCTTCGCGCCCGACCACCGCATTGAAGTCGCGCACCATGCGCGGATAGGGATGCGGGCCAGCAACCGTGCCGATGATGTAGAACGTGTCGGCGACGTGGGTGACCCAGTCGCGCATCGCCTCGTTCAGCGCGTCCTTGAGCGTGCGCGAGCCGGACGTGACCGGCACGACTTCGGCACCGAGCAGCTTCATGCGGTAGACGTTGATCTTCTGGCGCTCGATGTCGGTGGCGCCCATGTAGACGATGCAGTCGAGGCCGAATCGCGCGCACACGGTCGCGGTCGCGACGCCGTGCTGGCCGGCGCCGGTCTCGGCGATGACGCGCCGCTTGCCCATGTGCCGCGCGACCAGCGCCTGGCCGATCGTGTTGTTGATCTTGTGCGCGCCGGTGTGGTTGAGGTCTTCGCGCTTGAGCAGGATCTGCGCGCCACCGACCATCTTCGACAGGCGTTCGGCGTGGTAGATCGGCGATGGCCGCCCGACGTAATGCGCGAGGTCGCGTTCCAATTCGGCGATGAAGGCCGGATCCACGCGCAGCGCGTCATACGCACGCGCCAGTTCGGCCAGTGGCGCGACCAGCGTCTCGGCGACGTAGGATCCGCCGAATGCGCCGAAGCGCCCGTGCGCGTCGGGCCAGGCGTGGAAGTCCTCGATGGGAACAGCGTCGGTCACGTCGTGTCCTGGCGTGCGTACAAACGGGTGGAGGGGGGTGGATCCTGCGAGCCGGGGCACTCACGCGGCGGCGGCGCGGACCGCTTCGACGAACGCGCGCATCGCCGCGGCGTCCTTGATGCCGGGCGACGTTTCGATGCCGCTCGATACGTCGACCGCATAGGGTCGCACGACTGCGATCGCCCGCGCCACGTTGTCCGCATCGAGCCCGCCCGCGAGGACGACCGGCCGGCCGAGCCGGGGCGCATGCGTCCAGTCGAACGACCGGCCTGCCCCGCCCGGGGCACCGGGCGCATGCCCGTCGAGCAGGAAACCCGCGGCCCCGGCGTGCTCGGACGCGACGGCGTGGGCATCGCCACCCTGCATCGCGATCGCCTTGAGGTAGGGTCGCGCGAACCGCTCGGCGTGCCGTGCCGACTCGGACCCGTGGAACTGCAGCAGGTGCGGCTGCACCTGCGCGATCACTTGTTCGATCCAGGCCGGATCGTCGTCCATGAACAACGCGACCACGTTCATGAACGGTGGCAGCACGTCGCGTATCGCACGCGCCTGCGCGACATCGACGAAGCGCCGGCTGCGCCGGGTGAATACCAGGCCGAGCGCATCGACGCCAAGCCCGGCTGCAGCGTGTGCATCCTCGATGCGCGTGATGCCGCAGAACTTGATGCGCACGGTCATCGCAGCACCGCTTCGGGCAGCGGCCATTCGCGCGGATAGCGCGGCGCCACGAAGCAGAGGCCCGACGCCGGGGCGGTCGGTCCGGCCACGCTGCGGTCGCGACCTGCCAGCAGCGCCGCGATCCAGTCCGGATCGCGCTCGCCGCGCCCGACCGGCAACAACGAGCCGACGATGTTGCGCACCATGTGGTGCAGGAAGGCGTTCGCCTCGACTTCGATCACGACCTCGTCGCCTTCGCGCGCCACCCGGACCTCCTGCAGGTTGCGCATCGGCGATTTCGCCTGGCACTGCACGGTGCGGAACGCGCTGAAATCATGCTCGCCGACGAGAGCCTGCGCAGCCACGTGCATGCGCGCCGCGTCGAGCGGAACGCGCTCCCAGGTCACGAAGCGCGCCGCCAGCGCCGCACGTACCGGGCGATTGAGGATCGTGTAGCGGTAGCATCGCGCACGCGCGCCGAACCGCGCGTGGAACGCGTCCGGCACCGCGCGCGCCCACAGCACCGCGACGTCACGCGGAAGTCGCGAATTCGCGCCAAGCGCCCATGCGCGTTCAGTACGCTGGGCATGGGTATCGAAATGCACGACCTGGCAGCGCGCATGCACCCCCGCATCGGTACGCCCGGCACAGGTCACCTCGACCGCATGCGCCGCGACGAACGACAACGCGGCTTCGATCTCGCCCTGCACGCTGCGCCCATGCGAGAGCCGCTGCCAGCCGAGGAAGTCGGTGCCGTCGTATTCGATGCCGAGGGCGTAGCGCATTGGGGCGGGGAATGGGGCATGGGGAAAGGGGAATGGTACCGGGGAACCGAACATTCCGGCCCGTGCGCGGGCCCGGCGCAGCACGGCCAGAAAAGAGAAAACCGCGCAGCAAGAAGCTGCGCGGTTTCCAATCCCCTTCCCGATCCGGAGTGATCCGGTGCGGCTTTTGGTATTCCCTATTCCCTATTCCCTGCCTTCAGCGCAACTCGCCCATCAACCGCTGCGCTTCCGCGCGCTGGGCTTCGTTGCCTTCGGCGACGACCTCGTCGAGCATCGAGCGGGCGCCGTCGGGATCGCCCATGTCCATGTAGGCCTTCGCGAGGTCGAGCTTGGTGCCGATCGCGTCTTCGCCGGTGAAGAATCCGTCATCGACCGGCACTTCGTCGGGAACCATCGGCGTGGCTTCGATCTTTTCGTCCATGGGCACCTCGAGCGGCGGAAGATCCTCGAACGTGAAGGTGTCGGCAGCGGACGTCGCTGCCGGCGGCGGAGCCTGCACGTCGAACACGTCTTCCGCGGGTTCGAGGTCGCCGAACGCGTACTCGTCGCGCGCCGGTGGCGGAGCCTCGTAGTCGGCGATCGGCGCATACGGATCGTGCGCGGGCAGTTCCTCGGTGACCGCATGATCGGCCACGTAGTCCGATTCGTACGCGAACAGCGGGTTGTGCGGCGCGAGCTCCTGCCCCATCGCCTGCGCTTCGAGCCATTCCGGCGCATTCGGATCGGCCACCTGCACATGCATGTCGGCCGCAGCTTCCTCGAAGGCCGCGACGTCGCGCTCGGCGTAGAACACGCTCAGCAGCTCGAGATGCAAGCCGAGGTTCGCCGGGTCGTCGCGCAACTGCTCGCGCAGGCTGTCGGCTTCCGCGGCCATCGCACCACCGCCACCGGCGCCCAGCGGCGATTCACCGAACGAATCGGCGATCGAACCGCGTGCGGCAGGCACGGGCTTGCGACGGCGCAGGCCGAGCAAGCCGCCCGCGAGCAGCAGCACGCCCGCACCGATCGCCGCCGGCTTGACCCAGGGCGCGTCGTACCACGGCGCCGCCGCGGGCGCAGGCGTCGGCGTGACCGGACGGGTCGGCGCAGGCGCGGGTGCGGTCTGTGCAGCCGGCGGCGTGGTCGCCAGCGGCGTGACTTCGGCCGCGCCGCTCGGCGTCGGCGGTTGTTCGGCGGCGGCTGGCGACGCGGTCGTTTCGCCGCTTGCCGCGGGCGTCGCATCCGGCGTCGTCGGCTCTGCCGGCGAGGCGGGCGGTTCGGTCACCGAAGCGACCTCGGACGAGGGCGTCGCGGGCTCGGCTGCGGTGTCGCCCCAGATGTCCTTCTTGTCGAGTTGCGCCTGCTCGTCCGCCGACGGAGTGGCCGTCACCGTGGTGGTCGGCGACTCGGGTTCGGCTGTCGCCGCCACCGGTGCCGCGACCTCGGGCGCCGGTGCAGGCGTGGCCGTCGCCGCGGGTGCAACGGTGGCTGCTGCGGCGGATTTCTCCTTCTCCTGCAGTTCGCGCAACCTGCGCTGCAGGTCGGCGATCTCCGAATCCTTGAGGCTGATCAGGCGATCGTTCTTGCTGCCGATGTCCTCGAGCTCGCGCACGCGCGACTTGAGTTCGCCGGTTTCCTGGTCGCGCGTGGCGAGCGCTTCCTTGGTGCGCGCGAGTTCGGCCTTCAGCGCATTGCTGACGGCCGCGCCGGACGCGCCGCTGCCGGGCTGGTCGGCCATCGCGAGGTTGCCATCGCCGGCCTTCGGCGGCACCAGTTCGAGGCGCTCGTCGTCGACGCTGCGCGCCGACTCGCGACTCGGGGCAGGCGTGCCCGCGACCGCGCGCGGTTCGACCGCGCGCGCACCGGCGTCGGCGATGCGCGTGGGACTCGCTCGACCGCCGCGCCAGTCCTCGATCTGCCCCTGGATCTCCGCAGCGGCCTCGCGCGCAGAGCCGGTGGCCGCGATTTCGCTTTCCGACGGGATGCGCAGGATCGCACCGCGCTTGAGCGCGTTGACATTGTCCTTGTAGAACGCGTCCGGATTCGCCTTGAGCAGCGCGAGCATCATCTGGTTCACGCTGACGCCGGCGTCCGGGCGCGCGGCGCGCGCGATCGCCGACAACGTTTCGCCGGCTTCGACCGGCCCGTATTCGCCGTCCGCGATCCGCGCCGGGGTCGCAGGCGCCGCAGCAGGAGCAGGCGCGGGCTTGGCGACCGGTCGCGCCGGCGCGGCTGCGACCGGCGCCTTCGGCGTGGGTGCGGGCCGCGATTCACGCAGCGGCTGGGTGCTCGCGCTCGACGCCGCGGAGCTCGCGGGCGCAGCCGCGGTGCGGCGCGCGGGAGCCGTCACCGGAGGATCGAGCAGCACCGTGTACTCGCGCAGCAGCCGGCCCTTCGGCCAGTTCGCCTCGATCAGGAAATCGAGGTAGGCGTCGCGCACCGGGTCCTGGCTCGTGACCTTGATCACCGGGCCGTTCTTGCCCTGCACCACGCTGAACTCGAGCGGCACGTTGAGGCGCGAGCGGCTGATGCCGATGCGTTCGAAATCCTCGGCCGTGGCGAGGTTCACGAGCAGGCCTTCGGCCTCGCCCGCGGAACCCTGGATCACCGGGATCTCCGCATCAAGCGGTTGATTGAGCTTGGATTTGACCTGGACGGGGCCGAGGCCCAGCGCCAGTGCGTTCGTGCCGCCCAACGCGAGCGCGATGGCGAGCGGCAGTTGCAGCGGTCGTTTCATCTAGGCGTGCCCCCCGAGGCGTAGGTGCCGTTTCGGTCGATCTCGAAACGGGCTTATAACACAATCGTAACTATAGATCATACATACGATTTCGCAAACAGCGGCCTCGCTCACAGATGGCTTTTCACGAGCAGCTCGGCGACCTGCACCGCATTCAGCGCCGCGCCCTTGCGGATGTTGTCGGCAACGATCCACAGGTCGAGCCCGCGTGGATGCGAGATGTCTTCGCGGATGCGACCGACGTAGACCTCGTCGTTGCCGGCCGCGTGCGACACCGGCGTCGGATAGCCCCCGGCCATCCGTTCGTCGATGACGATGACGCCCGCCGCGGCGGCGAGCAGTTCGCGCGCACGCGCGACGCCGATCTTCTCGCGAGTCTCGATGTGCACGGCTTCGGCATGCCCGTGGAACACCGGCACGCGCACCGCGGTCGGGTTCACCTGGATCGACGCGTCCTCGAGGATCTTGCGCGTCTCCCACACCATCTTCATTTCCTCGCGCGTGTAGCCGTTGTCCTCGAACTCGTCGATCTGCGGTATCAGGTTGAACGCGATCTGCACCGGGAATTTCTTCGGCTGCACGTCCTGGAAGTTCAGCAGCGCTGCCGTCTGGCGACCGAGTTCGTCCATGCCCGAGCGACCCGCGCCCGACACCGACTGGTAGGTCGCGACGTTGATGCGCTCGATGCCGGCCTCGC
>DAIOWG010000135.1:0-8147 GCA_036758645.1 Dokdonella sp.
GGTGCCTGATTTCACATGGTACCGGATGCCGCGACCGCAACCGCACGAGCCGCATGCCACGCCGAGGTTCGGTCCGCCGATCGTGGTCGAGGCGTTCGCCGCCGACGGCCTCTACGCCGACCAGGCGCTGGTGTACGCACTCGATCCCGGCGCGCAGCGGCTGCGCCAGTACCACTACCAGCTCTGGACCGATCCGCCGACGCGCATCGTGCAGCGGCGCCTGCTCGCGCAGTTGCGTGATGCCGGCGCGGCTGCCACCGTGACCGACGAACTGCCCAAGAGCCGACCCGCGGTGCGGATCGGCGGCATCATCCTGCGCCTCGACCGCGTGCCCGGCGATGGCGGGGGCTTCACTGCCGTCGCGGCGCTGAAGTTGCGCGCGAGCGCGATCGATGGCGCACCGATCATCGACGAGTACTACCGCGCGGAAGTGCCCGCGGCCGACGCGACGCTGCAGGCGACGGTCGACGCCTACGGAGCCGCGCTCGACACGATCTTCGGGCGCTTCGACGCGGACCTGCGCGCGAACGCGGGGAAGCACGATGCGCGATGACGCCAGCCTGCTGCGGCTCGCCGAGATCGGCATCGACGTGTACGTGCTGCGCGGCTCGCAGGCCGCGGGCACCGCAATGCCCCCCGCGCCCGCATCGGGCGCTGCGACCAGTGAACGCGTCGTCGTCGTGCTTGCCGAAGAAGCAGGCGCCGCCCGGCTCTTCGGCGACCTGCGCCGCGCGTTCGCATTCGCGCGCGTGCGTTGTCGCTTCGAAGCCAGCGCGGACGAAGACGCGCTCGCCGCGGCGGGCGCACTGGTCGCATTCGGCGACGCGCGCGCGCGCGCGGCGGGTGCCTGCCTGCCGGCGGCGCGCCAGCAGTCGATCGGTTGGGTGGTGCTGGCCGAACCTGCCGAACTCGCGCGTGATGCCGTGGCCAAGCGCGCGATGTGGAGCGAAGTGAAGCGGATCCTGCGGAGTCTCGCGCCGGTGGATCGCACGCGCGCTTGACGAACGGCGCCGCCGGCCCGCCGGGCGTGTGCATGCGATCGCCGTGATTCATGGCAAGATGCCGCGAGACGCCCGCGCAGCGCCGGGCGAGGACCCGTTGCCGGTGGTCGCGATCCTCAAGCAGGCCGAAGCCGAATTCCGCCGCATGCAGGCGGACGACCTCGATGCCGTCGCGGCGCTCGAGGCCGCGGCTTACGAATTCCCGTGGACGCGCGCGATCTTCGCCGACTGCCTGCGCGCGGGTTACGAATGCATCGTGCTCGTCGATGCGGACGAAGTGATCGGATACGGCGTGCTGTCGACCGGCGCCGGCGAGGCGCACGTGCTGAATGTCTGCGTGGCGCCCGCGCGGCACGGTCGCGGCCTCGGGCGCCGGATCGTGCGTCGCCTGCTCGACATCGCGCGCTGGCATCGCGCCGAGCGCGTCTACCTCGAAGTGCGCCCGTCCAACCCGCGCGCGATCGCCCTGTACGATTCACTCGGCTTCAACGAGTTCGGTCGTCGCCCGCACTATTACCCCGCGAAGAAAGGTCGCGAGGATGCGCTTGTGATGGCGATGGAACTGCTGCCGCCATCGGAGCCTCACGCTTCGTAGGCTGGGCGCGCGGAGCGCGGCCGGCATCGGCGCCCGTCGAAGCGAAAAGCGCCGGCCGGCCCGTGGCCGTCCAGCCTACGACCGGCCGAGGCGCTCGCGCTGCTCGCGCAACGCGGCGAGGGCCGTGCTGAAATCGGCGAGGCGCTGGCGTTCCTGCTCGACCACCGCGGCGGGCGCGTTCGCGACGAAGGTCGCCGTGCCGAGCTTGCCGTTGCACTTGCCGATCTCGACCTCGATACGCTTGATTTCCTTCTCGAGACGCGCCTTCTCGGCATCGAGGTCGATCAGGCCCGCGAGCGGGATCAACAGCTTCATCTCGCCGACGACTGCGGCGGCCGCGACCGGCTCGGCTTCCCGGGCGTCGAGCCAGCGCTGCGAGTCGGCGCGTGCGAGGAAGCCGATCTGCGCGCCGAACTTGGCCGTGCGCTCGCGATCGGGGGCCCGGCCGTTCGCGTATAGCAACGGAATCGTCTTTCCCGGCGCGACGTTCATCTCGCTGCGGATCCTGCGGATCTGGCCGAGCACGGCCTTCAGCCATTCGATCTCGGCGCTGGCTTCGGCATCGGTGGAGAAGTCGGCTGCGCGCGGGTATGCCTGCGTCGAAATGCTGCCCGACGCGATGCCGAGCTTCGACGCCACCTCTTCGCTCCAGATTTCCTCGGTGATGAACGGCATGATCGGGTGCAGTGCGCGCAACACGGCCTCGAGCACGACCAGCAGCGTACGCCGCGTCGATTGCGCAGCGGCAGCGTCGGTGCCGTTGAGCGCCGGCTTGGCGAGTTCGAGGAACCAGTCGCAGTAGTCGTTCCAGACGAACTCGTACAGCGACTGCGCGAGCAAGTCGAAACGGTACGTCGTGAAGTGCTGCTCCACCTCGACCAGCGTGTGATGCAGGCGCGTGACGATCCAGCGCTCCGCCTCCGTCACCGGCGTCGTCCCGGTTTCCGGATTCCCGATGACCGATCCGGACCCTTCGGCATTCATCAACACGAAGCGCGCGGCGTTCCAGAGCTTGTTGCAGAAGTTGCGGTAGCCGTCCGCACGCTTGAGGTCGAAGTTGATCGTGCGCCCGTAGGTCGCCAGTGCGGCGAAGGTGAAACGCATCGCGTCGGTGCCGACCGCGGTGATGCCATCCGGATAATCCTTGCGGATGCGCTTCTCGACCTTCTCGCGCACCTGCGGGATCAGCAGCGAGGCGGTCGACTTCCTGACCAGCGACTCGAGGTCGATGCCGTCGATGAGGTCGAGCGGATCGATCGTGTTGCCCTTGGACTTCGACATCTTCTGGCCTTCCGCATCACGCACGATCGCGTTGATGTAGACCTCGCGGAACGGCACTTTGCCGGTGAAGTACTGCGTCGCCATCACCATGCGCGCGACCCAGAAGAAGATGATGTCGAAGCCGGTGACCAGCACGCTGCTCGGGACGAACGCCTTGAACTGCTCCCACTCGGCCGCGCGCGCGGGCGTCTCGCCGGGCCAGCCGAGCGTCGAGAACGGCCACAGCGCGGCCGAGAACCAGGTGTCGAGCACGTCCTCGTCCTGGCGCAACGCGCCGACCGGGGGCGTCTGCGCGTGCGCGCGTGCGTCCGCTTCGTCCTCGCCGACGAAGATGTTGCCTGTTTCGTCGTACCAGGCGGGGATGCGGTGGCCCCACCAGAGCTGGCGGCTCACGCACCAGTCCTGGATGTTCTCGAGCCATTGGTTGTAAGTGGTCGCCCAGTTCTCGGGCACGAACCTGATCGACCCGTCGCGCACGGCCGCGAGCGCAGGCTCGGTGATCGCGGTGCGTCCACCCGGGCGGCCATCGGACAGCACGTCGCGCGTGAGATCGAGGAACCACTGGTCGGTCAGCATCGGCTCGATCACCGCGTCGGTGCGCTGGCTGACCGGCACCTGCAGCTTGTGCTTCTTCGTCTCGACCAGCAGGCCCTCGGCCTCGAGGTCCGCGAGCACGGCCTTGCGCGCGGCGAAACGATCCAGCCCGCGGTACTTCGGCGGCGCGTTCTCGTTGATCTTCGCGTCGAGGGTCAGGATCACGATCGGCTCGAGGCGATGGCGCGCGCCGAGCTGCCAGTCGTTGAAGTCGTGCGCGGGCGTGATCTTGACCGCGCCGGTACCGAACTCGCGTTCGACATAGGTGTCGGCGACCACCGGGATTTCGCGCCCGGTCAGCGGCAGCCTGAGCGTCCTGCCGATCAGCGCCCGGTAGCGCTCGTCGTCCGGATGCACCGCGACCGCGACGTCGCCGAGCAGGGTTTCCGGGCGCGTGGTCGCGACGACGAGTCCTTCGCCGCCATCGGATGCGGGATAGCGGATCGACCACAGCGAGCCGTCCTTCTCCTCGTTGTTGACCTCGAGGTCCGACACCGCGGTCATCAGCACCGGATCCCAATGCACGAGGCGCTTGCCGCGATAGATCAGGCCGTCGCGGTACCAGGTCACGAACACGCGGCGCACCGCGGCGGACAGGCCTTCGTCCATCGTGAAGCGTTCACGCGACCAGTCGACCGAAGCGCCGAGCCGGCGCATCTGGTTCGTGATCGTCGACCCGGATTGTTCCTTCCATTCCCACACGCGCTCGACGAACGCCGCGCGGCCGAGGTCGTGACGGGACTTTCCTTCGGCCGCGAGCTGGTTCTCGACGATCTTCTGCGTCGCGATGCCCGCATGGTCGGTGCCGCCCTGCCACAACGTGCGCTCGCCGCGCATGCGGTGGTAGCGAACCAGTGCATCCATGATCGTCTGCTGGAACGCATGGCCCATGTGCAGCGTGCCGGTCACGTTCGGCGGCGGCAGCAGGATGCAGTAGGGCTCGCCGGAACCGGCAGGCTCGAACATGCCTCCCGCCTCCCAGCGCGCATACCACTTCGGTTCGATCTGGCCGGGTTCGTAGCTCTTGTCCATGGCGGGGAATGAGGAATGGGAATAGGGAAGGGGGAATAGCGCAAGGCAAGAGCATTGGAGCGGGCGGAGAGGGGTGAAGGGCTTCCAGCATTCCCTGTTCCCGATTCCCCATTCCCGGCCCCTCACATATCGTGCTTCGCGACCTCGAAGCCGGCCGCCTTGTAGGTCTTCCAGCGCTCGCGCGAACCCGCGCGTTCGGCGTCGTCGGCGGGAATCACTTCGAGCACGCGCTCGAACAGTCCGGGCGCGCATTCGTCGCGCAGGTTGATCACGAGCGGGCGATCGGGGGTCTGCAGATCGGGCGGCACGATCAGTACTGCGGTGATCGCGTCGTCGTCGGCGTCGCCGACCACCTGGTGGGGGATGAACGACTCTTCGTCGAATTCCCAGAGCTTCTCGTCGAGCTGCTCGGCCTGGTCGCGCGAGCGCGCGAGCACCAGCGTGGGCTGCTCGGCCGTGTAGGCCTTCTTCACGAGTTCGCACACGAGCAGCAGCGGATCCTCGCGGAAACGTGGCTTGTCGATCAGGTAGAAATCGGCGCGCGGCATCGCGTCAACCGGTGGCCACGGGCGAACCCGACAGCGTGGCCATCAGCACCGCGCCGAACGCGGATGCCAGCATGCAGGCGATCACCAGCCCGAAGAACGAAGCGATCGCGACCAGCCGGCGCTCGGGCGGGCGCGTCTTGAACAGGTAGTAGGGCACGAACACCGCGGCCAGCAGCACGATGCCGATGTTGAGCCACATCGGGCGGCGGATGTCGAGTTCGCGTGCGTCCAGTTGCAGCCAGCGGAAGCCGAGTACGAGCAGCGCGAGATTGCCGACGAACGTGAACACCAGCCGCTGCTGCGAGTCCTGCATCGGCAGGCCGAGCGCGACCTCGACGATGCCGAGCACGACGGAGGCTCCGAGCAGCGCGACCAGCGTCGCCTGCTTGTGCCGATGCAGGGAAGAGGGCGGGGCGGCGTTCACGCGCAGCGGTCGATCAGGTACTGCGCGAGCAGCGGCACCGGGCGCCCGGTCGCGAGGCCCTTGCGGCCCTCGTCCCAGGCCGTGCCGGCGACGTCGAGATGGGCCCAGCGACGGCCATTCGTGAAGCGCGCGAGGAAGCAGCCTGCGGTGATCGCGCCCGCATACTTGCCGCCGATGTTGGCGACGTCGGCGAAGCCCGAATCGAGCTGGCCCTGGTAGTCGTCCCACAGCGGCAGGCGCCAGGCGCGATCGTGGGTGCGCTCGCCCGCGGCAAGCAGCTGCGCGGCGAGATCGTCGTCGCGCGTCATCAGGCCTGATGCATGCTTGCCGAGCGCGACCACGCAGGCCCCGGTCAGCGTCGCTGCATCGATGATGACTTCCGGGTCGAACTGCTGCGCATAGGTCAGCGCGTCGCAGAGGATCAGCCGGCCTTCGGCATCGGTGTTGAGCACCTCGATCGTGAGACCGGACATGCTGGTCAGGATGTCGCCCGGCCGGTAGGAGGCGCCGTCCGGCATGTTCTCGACCGCGGGCACGATGCAGACGAGGTTCAATGCGAGTTTCAGGCGCACGGTCGCGACGAACGCGCCGAGCACGCCGGCAGCGCCGCCCATGTCGAACTTCATCTCCTCCATGCCCGCGCCGGGCTTGAGCGAGATGCCGCCGCTGTCGAACGTGATGCCCTTGCCGACCAGTGCATACGGCCGCGTGCCGGGGTCCGCGCCCTGCCAGCGCAGCACGATCAACCGCGGCGGGTTGGCCGACCCCTGCGCGACGCCGAGCAGCGAGCCCATGCCGAGGCGCGCCATGTCCTCGCGTTCGAGCACCTCGAGCGTGACGCCGTCGTGAGCGGCGGCGAGTTCGCGCGCCTGGTCGGCAAGGTAGCCCGGGTTGCAGATGTTCGGCGGCAGGTTGCCGAGTTCGCGCGCGAAGCGCACGCCCTCCGCGATCGCGGCGGCTTCCGCGAGTGCGCGCGACTGCGCGGGCGCATCCTCGCCGCTGAACGTGACCGTCGCGAGCTGCGGCTTCTTCGGCGCGTCCTTCGGCTTGAACGTCGCGGTGTAGCGGTAGCTCTGGTGGTCCGCTGCGAGCGCCGCGGCGCGCAGCTTCCAGGGGAAGTCGCGATCCGCGACCTCGAGCGTGGGCAGTGTCGAAAGCGCGGCGTCCACCGGCAGGCCGCGCAGCGCACGCGCCGAGTCGTTCGCTGCACGGTGATAGGCCGCCGCGCCGAACTTGCGCGCTTCGCCGAGGCCGACCACGAGCACCCGCGGCGCCGCGATGCCGGCTAGGCCTAACAGCGTCGTCGTCGCGCCGGCCTTGCCGGAGAGGTCGCCGCTCGCGTGCAGGCGGCGGATTGCGCCATCGGCAGCCGCATCGACGCGCGCCGCGGCGGTACCGAGGCTGCCGTCCTCGAACAGGCCGATGACGAGGCAGGGCGTGGCCGCGGTTTCGGGCGCGGTGTTGCTCAGCTGGAACGTGAGGCTCATGTACAAGGGTTTCCGGATTGCCGATTCGTTGGGTCAGATGGCCGACGCGGGTACACTGGGGCGTCCTCGAACTACCCCCGGATCGACTCGGCACGGCACCACGGCATTCCGCCGCCGGCGCGGCCGGCGCCACGCATGAAGCCAGACATTCTAAGGCAAAGCCCGCCCGCACCGCGCGCGACGCCCCGCCTGCGCATCGTCGACCGCTACCTGCTGCGCGAGATCACCGCGGGCTTCCTCGCCGCGACCGTGATCCTGCTGCTGGTCATGCTCGGTGGCACGCTGGCGGACCTCCTGACCAAGATCGCGCGCGGACGCATTCCGGCCGAGCTGCTGTTCACGCTGCTCGGCCTTCGCACCGCCGCAGCCCTCACGATCATCATGCCGCTCGCGGTACTCGTCGGCGTGATGTTGGCGTTCGGACGGCTCTGGCGCGAGAGCGAAATGGCCGTACTGCAGTCGGCTGGTCTGGGCGCCGGCGCGTTGCTGCGGCCGCTCGCGCTGTTCCTGCTGCCGGCCTCGCTGCTGCTCGGCCTGGTGTCGTTCTGGATCGCGCCGGCCTCCGACCGCCTCGGCCAACGCCTGCTGACGGAAGCGAACCGCTCGTTGATCGTGGCCGGGCTGGAGCCGGGTCGTTTCGTCGAATTGCCCGGGCGCGACGGCGTGATCTACGTCGGCGAGATGTCCGGCGACGGCACGCGGTTCCGGCGCATGTTCATCGAGAGCGAGCGCGTCGATGCCGAAACCGGCGAGACGCGCATCGACGTCGTCACTGCGACGCACGGCTTCCTCTACCACGATGCGGACGGCGAGGGTCGCTACATCGCACTCGAGGATGGCTTCCGTGTCGAAGGCCGGCTCGGCCACGACGATTTCCGGCTGATGCGCTTCGCGCGCAATGACATCCGGCTGCCCGACAGCGTCGGCGCCGGCAGCGAGTCGGCGCTGCGGCGGGCAGCGCCGAGCTCGGACCTGCTCGCCGCCGACGAGGAACCGGGCGTGCGCGCGGAACTCCACTGGCGACTCGCCGCGCCGGTGTCTGCGTTCGTGCTCGGCCTGCTCGCGCTGCCGCTCGCGCGATCGAACCCGCGCGAGCCGCGCTTCGCACGCCTGCTGCTCGCGTTGCTCGCATGGCTGGTCTACTACAACCTGCTGCTGATCGGTCGCGCCTGGCTCGGGCAGGAC
>DAIOWG010000136.1:0-1487 GCA_036758645.1 Dokdonella sp.
GCACCTTCCGTGACTTCCTGCTTGCCGATCGCGGGGCGCGCAGGCAAGCAGGAAGTCACGGAAGGTGCGCTGGTGGGCCAGGGCGAGGCGACCTTGCTCACGACGATCGACCAGGTCGATCCGCTGTACGTGAACTTCACGCTGAGCGTGGCCGAACTGGCCCGGATGCGTCGCGCACGCGAAGCCGGCCACGCCACGCTCGCGGGCGCCGGCCAGGCCGAACTCGTGGTCGAGCTTCCCGACGGCAGTGCCTACGCGCCCAGGGGCGTGCTGAATTTCTCCGATACCGCGGTCGATCCGGCCACCGGAGCGGTGCGGCTGCGTGCCCAGATTCCGAATCCCGATCGCGTGCTGCTGCCCGGCATGTACGTCACGATCGAGGCCGAGCTCGGCCAGCAGAACGGCGTGTTCCGCGTGCCGCAGCCAGCCGTGTTGCGCGATGCCGAAGGACCGTATGTCTATGTGGTCGGCGCCGACGGCGTCGTCGTTCGCAAGGGCATCCAGGCCGACGAATCGCGCGACGGCCACTGGCTCGTCAGCGCCGGCCTTGCCGCCGGTGACCAGGTCGTGGTGTCGGGCGTGCAGCGCGTGCAGGCCGGCAAGCCCGCGCAGGCCGTGCCGTGGCAGCCGGATGCTCCGCCGGCGGTGCCGCCGGCGTCGCCGCCGGCCGGCGCGCGATAGGAGTCGCCCATGTCCCGCTTCTTCATCGACCACCCGATCTTCGCCTGGGTGATCGCGATCCTGATCACGCTGTCCGGCGTCATCGCGATCTTCAACCTCGGCGTCGAGTCGTATCCGAGCGTGGTGCCGCCGCAGGTCACGATCGGCGCGAGTTATCCCGGCGCGAGCGCGGAGACCACCGAGAAGGCGGTCACGCAGGTCATCGAGCAGCAGCTCACGGGCATCGACCACCTGCTCTACTTCAGCTCGAGCTCGAGTTCGAGTGGCCGCGCCTCGATCACGCTGACGTTCGAAACCGGCACCGACGCCGACATCGCGCAGGTGCAGGTACAGAACAAGGTCGCGCTGGCGACCCCGCGCCTGCCGACCGAAGTGGTGCAGCAGGGCGTGGTGGTCGCGAAGGCGAACGCGGGCTTTCTGATGGTGGTCGCGCTGCGTTCCGAGAATCCGGCCATCGATCGGGCCGCACTCAACGACCTGGTCGGCTCGCGCGTGCTGGAACAGATCTCTCGTATCCCGGGCGTCGGCTCGACCCAGCAGTTCGGTTCCGAGTACGCGATGAACATCTGGCTCGATCCCGACAAGCTGCACGGCTACGGCCTTTCGGCGAGCCAGGTGCTCGCCGCGGTGCGCTCGCAGAACGTGCAGTTCGCGGCCGGCACGATCGGCGGCGAGCCCGCGCAAGCCGGCCAGGGATTCACCGCGACGGTGTCGGCCGAGGGCCGCTTCAGCTCGCCCGAACAGTTCGAGGACATCATCCTGCGCGCCGACCGAGATGGCACCACGGTGCGCCTGCGCGACGTCGC
>DAIOWG010000136.1:1587-8070 GCA_036758645.1 Dokdonella sp.
ACATCATCCTGCGCGCCGACCGAGATGGCACCACGGTGCGCCTGCGCGACGTCGCGCAGGTGTCGCTCGGCGCGCAGTCCTACGGTTTCGACACGCAGTTCAACGGCATGCCGACCGGCGCGTTCGCGATCCAGCTGCTGCCGGGTGCCAACGCGCTCAACGTGGCCGAACTCGTGCGCGCGCGGATGGACGAGATCGCACCGAGCTTTCCCGAAGGCGTGAGCTGGTTCTCGCCGTTCGATTCGACCACGTTCGTGAAGGTCTCCATCCAGGAGGTCGCAAAGACCCTCGCCGAAGCGGTGGTGCTGGTATTCCTCGTGATGCTGGTGTTCCTGCAGAACTTCCGCGCGACCCTGATCCCGACCCTGGTGATCCCGGTCGCGCTGCTCGGCACGTTCGTCGGCATGCTCGCGATCGGCTTCACGATCAACCAGCTCACGCTGTTCGGCATGGTGCTCGCGATCGGCATCGTCGTCGACGATGCGATCGTCGTGATCGAGAACGTCGAGCGCATCATGTCCGAGGAAGGCCTGTCGCCGAAGGAAGCGACGCGCAAGGCGATGGGGCAGATCAGCGGCGCGGTGATCGCGATCACCGTGGTGCTCGCGGCGGTGTTCATCCCGAGCGCGTTGCAGGGCGGCACCGCAGGCGCGATCTACAAGCAGTTCGCGATCACGATCGCGGTCGCGATGGGTTTCTCGGCCTTCCTCGCGCTCGGTTTCACGCCTGCGCTGTGCGCGACGATGCTCAAACCCACTGGCCACGATTCGCACAACGTCCTGTTCCGCTGGTTCAATCGTGCCTTCGATCGCGTCAGCAGGACCTACGTCGGACACGTTGGCAGCGCGGTCCGGCATGCGCCGCGCTGGATGATCGCGTTCATCGCGGTGCTGGTGCTGGCCTGCTTCCTGTTCACGCGCATGCCGGGCAGCTTCCTGCCCGAGGAAGACCAGGGCTATGCGCTCGCGATCGTGCAGTTGCCATCCGGCGCGACCCTGCAACGCACGAAGGTCGTGATGGCCGACGTGCGCGCCACGCTCGACGACGACCCGTCGTTCGACTCGATGATGGCGGTGGCCGGGTTCAGCTTCATCGGCCAGGGCGAGAACGTGGGCATGGCCTTCATCCGCCTGAAACCGTGGGACCAGCGCGACGGCACCGCGATGGAGTTCATCCAGCGTTCGAACAAGGCACTGCAGGGATTGCGCGATGCGCAGATCTTCGTGGTCAACCTGCCGACCGTCAGTGGCCTCAGCCAGTTCGGCGGGTTCGACATGTACCTGCAGGATCGATCCGGCGCCGGGCGTGATGCGCTGGCCGGCGCGCGCGACGCGCTGCTCGCGGCCGCATCGAAGGATCCCGCCCTGACCGGCGTGCGCCCGAACACGCTGGCCGACTCGGCCCAGCTGCGGCTCGAGGTCGACCGCGTGCAGGCGCAATCGATGGGCGTGTCGATCAGCGACATCTACAGCGCGATCCAGCTGATGTTCGCGCCCGTCTACGTCAACGACTTCATCTCGGGCGGGCGCATCAAGCGCGTCACGATGCAGGCCGAATCGCGCTTCCGCATGGGTCTCGACGCGCTCCAGCACATCTACACGCCGTCGGCGACGCTGCTGCCGGACGGGACGCCGCAGATGATCCCGATCGCGAACGTGGTCAAACCCGGCTGGTTCACGGGCCCGCCCTCGCTCACGCGCTACAACGGCTACTCGGCGATCCAGATCGTCGGTTCGCAGGCGCCCGGGCACAGCTCCGGCGAGGCGATGGCCTCGATCGAACGCATCGTGCGCGAGGACCTGCCGCAGGGCTTCGGCACCGACTGGACCGGCCAGTCCTACCAGGAGATCCTGTCCGGCAACGCGGCGACGCTGCTGCTCGTGCTGTCCATCGTGGTGGTATTCCTCTGCCTCGCGGCGCTCTACGAAAGTTGGTCGATACCGGCCGCCGTGCTGCTGGTGGTGCCACTGGGCATCCTCGGTGCGGTGGTCGCCTCGCTCGCGCGCGGACTCCCGAACGACATCTACTTCAAGATTGGCCTGATCACGATCATCGGCCTCGCAGCCAAGAACGCAATCCTGATCGTCGAGTTCGCGGTGGCCGAGCAGAAGGCCGGACGCAGCCTGCGCGAGGCGGTCGTCGACGCGGCACGACTGCGCTTGCGCCCGATCCTGATGACCTCGTTCGCGTTCATCATGGGCGTATTCCCGCTCGCGATCTCGACCGGCGCAGGCGCCAACGCGCGGCACGCGATCGGCACCGGCGTGATCGGCGGCATGCTATTCGCCACCCTGCTCGGGTTGCTGCTGATTCCGGTCTTCTACGTGGTGGTCAGGCGGCTGCTCGGCGACAAGCTGGATGGCGAGCAAGCGCTGAGGACCGAAGGCCGAAGGTCGTAACTTCGGCCAAGCTGGCGGCGCAACGAGCACCGGAGCGAACGATTGAACCGCGAAGGACGCCAGGGACGCGAAGACGGGCACGCCGTGGGCTCTACGGATCTTCCTTGTTCCGGTGTCGCCGCGCTTCGCGTTTTCCGTATCCGTCCCGCTCCAGGCTGTGCGCTGCCTTTCGTCGGGACGCGTTGCGGTGCGCGTGCCGGGAGTCGATGGTGAGTCGGGTTCATTGGCTCGCGATCGGGATGGTGCTGCTGCTCGCGGCGCAGGAGGCCCGGGCGCGCACGGTGTGGCGCTGCGTGCGCGACGGCACGGTCAGCCTCGCCACCGCGCCCGAGCCCGGGTCGACCTGCAGCGCGAAGGAACTTGACGACGACGCAGCGACCGTTCCGAACCTCTGGGGTGCCTTCGGCGAATTCGACGGCGTGCTGTACCAGCGCGAACAGGATGGCCGCACGGTCTACAGCACGCGCAAGCTGCCGGGTTCGACGCCGGTGCTCGCGTTCGCGGTGAAGACCCCGGCAAGCTCGCCCGCGCACGCCGGACTCGGCCGTGTCGGCGCCGCGCGCACCACCGAATTCAAGCGCGAGTTCAGGGCCGCCGCGCGCCGCACGCGCGTCGACGAAGCCTGGCTGCGCGCGATCGCGCACGCGGAGAGCGCTTACGATCCGAAGGCGGTGTCCGACAAGGGCGCGATGGGCGTGATGCAATTGATGCCCGAAGTCGCGCGCGAACTCGGAGTGGCGGACCCGTTCGATGCCGCGCAGTCGATCATGGGTGGTGCGCGGCACCTGGCCTGGCTCGAATCGCAGTGCGGCGGCGACCTCGTGCTGGTGGCGGCCGCCTACAACGCGGGCGTCGGCGCAGTCGCGCAGCACGGCGGCGTACCGCCCTGGCCCGAAACGCGCGAGTACGTGGCCAAGGTCGAAGCCCTGTATGCACGCTACCGCAAGGCGCTCGGGCTCGCGCCGCGCAGCGCGCGCCTGCAGCCCGCGCGCTGACGCTCCACCATCGCCTCGGCGCTCGGCTAGAATCGCGGTTTGCCTGCCGGGCCGCGACGCATGAGCGCCATCGAACAACGCATCCTCGACAAGACCTGGTTCTACCGCTTCACCCTTCCGAGCGGAAAGGTCACGTCGACCTACGACGACGGCGCGCTCGATTCGATCCACGAGACGCGCCTCCGGATGCTGCAGCAGGTCATCGATGGCCATTTCGGCGGCACGCTGGCCGGCCGCACCGCGATCGACATCGCCTGCCACCAGGGCTGGTTCGCGACCAAGCTCGCTGGCTGGAATGCCGACGACGTGCTCGCGGTCGACGCACGCTCCGAACACGTTGCCGACACCATGCTGATCCGCGACGCGTTGCAGCTCGCGAAGCTGCGCGTCGAGCAGTCGGACGTGCACGCGCTCGATCCCGCACGCACAGGGCGCTTCGACCTCGTGCTGATGCTCGGACTGATCTACCACCTCGAGAACCCGGTCGGCGCGCTGCGCCAGGCGCGCGCGCTCTCGCGCAATGCCTGCGTCGTCGAAACCCAGGTCGTGCCGGGTCTCGGCGGCATGGTCGACTATGGCAGCTATCGCTTCGTGCGCCCGCTGAAGGGCTCGTTCGGGATCATCGACGAGACCGACGACACCCACGGACCGGAGGCCAGCACCACCGGGATCTGCCTCGTGCCGAGTGTCGAGGCGCTGCTGTGGATCATGCGCAAGGTCGGCTTCGCGCGCGTCGAGGTGTTGCCGCCGCCCGCGGATGCGTACGAGCAACTGCTGCACGGCAAGCGGGTGATGGTGGTCGGCTACGTCGACTGAGCGCGCCCGCGCGCGACGCCTGTTTTGGGCGTAGCATTTCGCCGGTCGACGCCGAGGATCCCGACGATGTCGCGCTTCGTGCTACTCGCCATCGCGACGCTGCTGGCGTCGTTCACGCCGTCCTCGCCATCCCATGCCGCGATCGCGATCGACCTCGGCTTCGTCGATCGGCAATCCGAACCGTATCGGCGCTTCATCGCGTGGGTCGATGCAGCCCTCGCCGGCGAACCGGGCTACAGCTTCTCCGCGACCGATGCGGCGTATGCGTGGCGCCTGGGCGGCGAGCCCGCGCACGCAGCGCTGGCGGTCGAATGGGTCGAGCGCCAGGTCGCGGACGCGGAACGCGCGATCGCAGCCGGCCAACGCCCCGAAGTCGCCGCCGATTCCTACCTGCAGGCCGGGCCGATGATCCGCGACGTCGCGCTCGTGCTCGACTGGTGCCCGGACGCGGTGACGGCATCGCAGCGCGAGCGCTGGAGGCGCTACGCCTCGCAGGCCGTCTGGAACATCTGGAATCCCGAACAGGCGCACTGGGACGGCACGCCGCAGCCATGGTCGGGCTGGGGCACCGACGACCCGGCCAACAACTACCACTACAGTTTCATCGAGGCGACGATGTACTGGGCGCTCGCGACCGACGATGCCGGTTGGCTGCAGCTGCTCGAGGAAGAGAAGTGGCCCGCGCTCGTCGCTGCCGTCGGCGCGATCGCCGGCGGTGGCAGCCAGGAAGGCACCGCCTACGGACTCTCGCACCGCAAGCTGTTCGAGTTGTACCGCGTCTGGCGGGACGCGCGTCCGGGCCATCCGGACCTCGCGAATGCGAACGCGCATCTTGCGGACAGCATCGACTGGTGGATCCATGCGACCGTGCCGACGCGCGACCGCACCGCCGCGATCGGCGACCAGGCACGCGTCTCCGAGCCGGTCTTGTACGACTACCATCGCGCGCTGATGCTGCAGGCGCGCGCGCTCGCGCATGACGATGCGGCGCGCAGCGCGGCGTCGTGGTGGCTGCATGCGATCGTCAATCCGTCGATGCAGAGCGGGTTCAACCTGCGCGAGGACCTGCTCGATGCGGGCGACGGCGGTGCGCCCCCGGCCTCGCTGATCCACCATGCACCCGGCACCGGCCAGTTGTTCGCTCGCACGGACTGGAGCATCGATGCGACCTGGCTGCAGTTCTCGGCCGGACCCTACCTGCAGAGCCATGCCCACCAGGACCAGGGTGCGTTCACGTTGTACCGCGGCGCGTGGCTCGCGGTGACCGAGAACATCTGGACGCGCAGCGGGATCCGCCAGCAGACCGACGGGCACAATCTCGTGCGCTTCGAGCAGGACGGAATGCTGGTGCCGCAACGCGAAGGCACGACTTCGTTGCTCGAAGTCGTACCGGGCAGCGGCGGCGACGTGCGTGCGGTAGCCGACCTCACGCCCGCCTACGCCGGCGCAACCGCGGTGCAGTACTGGCATCGCACGCTCGACTTCAGCGCGGGGCGTCTGCGCATCGAGGACCGTTTCGGTCTCGGCGACGGCGCGCGCGCGGTGTTCCAGCTCAACACGCCCGAGCGACCCGTGGTCGAGGGCCATCGCGCCCTCGCAGGGGCGCTGCGGATCGAAGTGGTCGAACCGGCGAACGCGCAGCTCGAGGTCGTCGACTGGACCCTTCGCAACGGCAGCGACGAGGAGACCTACCTCGGCGGATGGCGGCTCGACATCGGCGGATCGAGCGAGCGCTACGTGGTCGAGCTCACGACGGGCGAGCCTTCGCCCCGGCCCGTGGCCGGATGCGGCGGAGATGCGCGCCGACCGGCCTGCCGCCTGCGCACGCCGCCGGATGCGCCCGCTGCGCGCATCCGGTGACAGCGCGGATCGCGCGTGCGCGCGAAGCTCAGCGCACGCCGGTTTCGTTGCGAGCGATCACGAGGCGCTGGATCTCGCTGGTGCCTTCGTAGATCTCGGTGATCTTCGCATCGCGGAAATAGCGTTCCAGCGGCATCTCCTTCGAGTAGCCCATGCCGCCATGGATCTGCACCGCCTGGTGCGTGATGAACATCGCGGCTTCCGAGGCGAACAGTTTCGCGACCGAGGCTTCGGTGCTGAAGCGGCCGCCGCTCGCATCGGCCTGCGTCTTCGCGAACGCGGCGCGCAGGGTCAGCAACGTCGCCGCGTCGAGCTTGCACTTCATGTCCGCGATCTTGGCCTGGATCATCTGGAACGAGCCGATCGCGTGGCCGAACGCCTTGCGCTCGCGCGCCCATTCGAGGCTCGCCTCG
>DAIOWG010000137.1:0-7980 GCA_036758645.1 Dokdonella sp.
GCATCGCCGAGGAAGAAGAAGATGATCAGGATCGCGAGCAGGCCGCCGAGCAGCGCGTCGAACTTCACCTCGTCGAGCGCATGCTGGATGAAGACCGACTGGTCCTCGATCGTGGTCAGGCGCGCGCCGGCCGGCAACGAGGCCTTGAGGCGCTCGAGCTGCACCTTGACCGCATCGGCGACCGCCACGGTATTCGCATCGCCCTCCTTGTAGATCGCGAGCTCGACCGCTTCGTTGCCATCGATGCGCACGATGCCCTCGCGCTCCTTGTAGGCCTGGCGGATGTCGGCGATGTCCTTCAGGCGGATCGGCACGCCGCCGTCGATCTTGACCAGCATCTCGCGCATTTCGTCGAGCGAGCGGAACTGGTTGATCGTGCGCACGAGGAAGCGCTGGCTGCCTTCGTCTATGCGGCCGCCGGACGCATTCACGTTTTCGTTGCGCAGGCGCGTGATCACCTCGTTGATGTCGATGCCGAGCTGGGCGAGGCGCTGCTGGTCGATCGCGACGTCGATCTCGTCCTCGAGGCCGCCGCCGACCTTGACCGCGGCCACGCCGGTGACCGGTTCGATCCGCTTCTTGAGCTCCTCGTCGGCGAAACGCCGCAACTGCTTGAGCTGGACCTCGCCGATGTCACCGCCGGCCTCGACGCTGAGGCCGAGCCGGATGATCGGGTCGGTCGAGGGATTGAAACGCAGCAGCAGCGGTTTTTTCGCCTCGAGCGGCAACTGCAGCGTATCGAGCTTGTCGCGCACCTCGAGGCTCGCCATGTCCATGTCGGTGCCCCAGGCGAACTCGAGCACGACGTCGGACTGCCCGGTGCGCGAAACCGAATGCACCTTGCGCACGTTCTTGACCACGCCGACCGTTTCCTCGACCGGCTGGCTGATCAGGTTCTCGATCTCCATCGGCGCCGCACCTTCGTAATCGGTGCGGACGGTCAGGGTCGGATACGAAAGATCGGGCAACAGGTTGACCTTGAGTCCGGCCAGTCCGATCAGGCCGAACAACACCAGGGTCACCGTCATCATCCCGATCGTGACGCGCCTGCGCGTCGCGAGTTCGGGCAGATTCACGACGCGTTCTCTCCGGCCGGAACCGCCGCAAGGGCCTGAGGCGTGTCTCCGATCACCTGCACTTCGGTGCCGTCGCGGACCGCATTGCGCCCGGTGGTGATCACGCGCTCGCCGTCGGCGAGGCCATCGCGGATCTCGACACGATCACCTTCGGCATAGCCGGTTTTCACGACGCGTCGCTTGGCCACGAAGTGTGGCTGCGCGGCCTTCGATTCGGCAGCGACGGCCTCGCCCTTCTTGCCCTTGCCCGCGTCCCTGGCGTCCTTGGCATCGGGCGCAGGAGCAGGTGCCGGCTCGACCACGAACACGGCGCTTTCACCGTCCTCCTCGACCAGCGCGTTGCGCGGAACCACGAGCGCGTCGTGGCGCTGGTCGTAGGCGACTTCGATGCGACCGAACATGCCGGGCTTGAGCGTCTGGGTGGTGTCGCGGAATTCGCAGGTGGCGCGGAACGTGCCGCTCGCGGCATCGACGACCGGCGCGATGCGCGCGATCGATCCTTCGAAGCCGCGGCCGCCGAGCGCGTCGACCTTCATGCTCACCGCTTGCCCGGCCTTGAGCATGTGCAGGTTGCGTTCGGGAACGTTGAGCACCGCCTGCAACGGATCGAGATCGACGATGTCGAACAGCGCCTGGTTCGCCTGCACGAGATTGCCGAGCTTGATGTGGCGCCGTGCGATCACGCCCGAGATCGGCGCGGTGACGCGCGTCCACGAGAGTTCGAGCCGCGCGCCGTCGACGATCGCGCGCTGCGCCTCGAGATCGTATTTCATGCTGTCGTAGTCGGCCTTCGGCGTGATCTTCAGCGCGAAGCCCTTGTCCGCCTTGTCGTATGCGGCCTGCGCCTTGCGCAGCGTCGCCGACGCCTGCGCGAGCTTGTTGCGCGCCGAATCGTCGTCGAGCGCGAGCAGCAGCTGCCCCTTCTCGACGTACATGCCCTCTTCGACCGGGAGCTGCAGCACGATGCCGCTGGTCTTGGCGACGACACTGGCCTGCCCCACCGCCTCGAGCGTGGCCGTGCCCGAGTAGTTCGCGGTGATCGACTCGTGCTTGGCCGAGGCGACTTCGACCGGGATCGAGGCCTTGGCTGCCGCGTCCGTGTCCGGTCCACCGCCGCCGCAGGCGGCGAGCGCAAGGGCCAGCGAAAGCGGAAACAGGGTGCGAAGCGGGCCGGAATGGCGGCGGGACAGCGGAGAAACGCGAGTCGTGCGCATGGCGGCGGGGCCCTAGTGAACTGTAGTGTTATACTAGACTACATCACTATCATAGCGCAAGGGTGACTTCCGACCCATGCGGGTCACCCAGGCGCGGTCCACTTCAATGGATCGCGGTGCGGATGCTGCGCCGTCGCGATGCCGTTGTCGTGAGCCGGTAGTCACGCAGTCGGCATCCACGGATGCGAAAAGGCACCGCAGAGTTGCATCGACCTCTTCGTCGGCTGGCCAGGCACTGACCACGGTGGCCCTGTGCGTGCGATGGCCGCTATACTCGGCCGGATAGATCGCCTGCGCCGTCCAACCTCGTTGTCCGGAACCGAATGATGACCCGAGCGCTCCTGCTTGCCGTACTGCTGTCCGCTTCCCTGCCCGTCGCAGCCGCCGAAAAGGGCGATGCGGCCGCCGGCAAGACCAAGGTCTACACCTGCCATGGCTGCCACGGCATCACCGGCTGGAAAAACTCCTACCCGAACTACCACGTGCCCAAGATCGGTGGCCAGAATTACGAGTACCTGGTCGCGGCCCTGACCCAGTACAGGAAGGGCGAACGCGTGCATCCGACGATGCAGGCCCAGGGCGAAAGCCTTTCGGATGCCGACATCCGCGACATCGCCACCTACCTCTCCAGCCTCGCGCCCTGATCCGGGCCGCCATTCGATCGGGACTGCCACGAGATGAAGCGCTACACCGCCCCGCTGTTGTCTGTCGCCCTGCTCGCGTTCTCCGCCGCCGCCGTCGCCAAGGGCGACGTCGAGGCGGGCAAGCAGAAGTCCGCGCCATGCCAGGCCTGCCACGGAGCCGACGGCAAGGCCACCATCGATCCACAGTATCCGCGCCTCGCCGGTCAGTACCGCGACTACCTCGCGCGCAGCTTGCACGAATACAAGTCGGGCGCGCGCACGAACCTGATCATGGCCGGCTTCGTCGCCACGCTGTCCGCGCAGGACATCGAAGACCTCGCGGCGTATTACGCGAGCCTGCCGGGCGAAGAGTTGTTCGACCTGCACAACCGCGTGCAGGGCAACTGATTCAACCGCGCGCTTCGCCGCGGTAATACGGCCGACTGCCGCTTGCGTGGTCGGTCGCATCGCTGACGCCGGTGACCTCGGGCACGCGCTGCCTGAGCGTCTGCTCGACGCCGCCGCGCAACGTGCGGTCGACCATCCCGCAGCCATGGCAGCCGCCGCCGAACTGCAGCACGACGATGCCATCGGCGGTGACTTCGCGCAGGCTCACGCGGCCGCCGTGCGAGGCGAGCTGCGGATTGATCTCCGATTCGATCACGTGCCTGACGCGCTCGACGATGCTCGCGTCGCTCGCGGGCACGCTGCCGCGCAGCGCGGGCGCGCGGATCGTCAGTTCGCCGCCGGTTTCGGAGCGCACGTAGTCCACGGTCGCGCCATCGAGGAACGGCACGCTGTGCGCGTCGATGAACAGCGAGAAGCCCTCGCATTCGACTTCCCACTCGCTGCCGTCGCGGTCACCCGGCTCGCTGAATTCGAGCTGGCAGTCGCCGCGCGCAGTGCCCGCATCGACTGCGACCACGCGGATGCCGAGCCCGGCGATGTCCTGTTGCTCGACGAGCTTGCGAAAATGCTGCTGGGCGGAGCTGGAAAGCGAAATCATGTCGGATGCCGTGTTAATCCGTACCAGTTTAGTCCTGAATCGAGCGCCTGTCACCCGCGGCTATACTCGTCCGCATCGATGGCGCCGCGGCGCCGACCTCCGGAGGCCATGCATGACCGCTCCCACGCTCGAATCGCTGCGCGCGCAACACTGCGTACCCCGCAAGGGCAAGGACGATGCACTCGCGCCGGTGCAGGTCGCCGCGCTGCTGCAACTGCTGCCCGAGTGGGAAGGCCAGCCCGGCGGCGACGCGATCCGCGCGGAGTTCCGCTTCGGCGACTATTTCCGCACGATCGCGTTCGTCAACGCGGTCGCCTCGATCGCACACCGGGAAGACCATCACCCGGACCTCGAGGTGGGTTACGACCGTTGCATCGTGCGCTACTCGACGCACGACGTCGGCGGGCTCTCGCTCAATGACTTCATCTGCGCGGCCAAGGTCGGGGATCTGCGCGCGGCGTGAGAGGCGCGCAATGGCGTTTTCTGCGCGGATCGCCTACGGGGTGGGCTCCTGCACGGGGCTTGCGCGCTGCAGCGAGTCGATGACCCTTGCGAGTTCCGGTGCGAGCGGTGCGCTGAAACTGTAGCCGCGGCCGGCGAGTTCGAATTCGAAACGCGCCGCGTGCAGGAACAGGCGCTTGAGGCCGTGCGCGCGCATCGCCTTGTTGAACTCGCGATCGCCGTATTTCTCGTCCCCCGCGAGCGGATGCTCGATGTGCTGCGCATGCACGCGGATCTGGTGCGTGCGTCCGCTCTCGAGCCCCACCTCGACCAGGCTCGCCGCGGCATAGGCTTCGAGTTCGGTGAAGTTCGAACGCGAGGGCTTGCCTTCCGGATCGACGCGCACCATGCGCTCGCCGCCCTGCAGCACCGACTTGCGCAGCGGCGCATCGACGCCGAGGCGCGAACGCGGCAAGCGGCCCATGATCAGCGCGAGATAATTCTTGGTGACGCGTCCTTCGCGGATCGCGGCCTGCAATCCGGTCAGCGCGGACCGCTTGCGCGTCAACACCAGCACGCCGCTGGTGTCGCGATCCAGGCGATGCGCGAGTTCGAGCGTGTCGCGCGGACGCGCCGCGCGCAGCAGCTCGATCGCACCGAAACTCACGCCGCTGCCGCCATGGCTCGCGACGCCGGCCGGCTTGTCGATGACGAGGAACTCGCGGTCCTCGTGGATGATCGACGCCTCGATGCGCCCGAGCTGGTTCTCCGCCGGAGGCGCGACCTGGCCCTTCTCGGCCACCCGCACCGGAGGAATCCGCACTTCATCGCCTGCGACGAGTCGCTGGTCGGGCTTCGCGCGTCGGCCGTTCACGCGCACTTCGCCGGTGCGGCAGATCCGGTAGACCAGGCTGCGCGGAACGCCCTTGAGCCGTCCGGACAGGAAATTGTCGAGGCGTTGCCCGTCGCGATCCTCGGGCACCACCACGGTCTGCACCGCCGGAGCGGGCTTGGCGTCCGCTGCGGGCGAAGCGCCCGGGGTGCGCGCTGGCGGGCTCGCAGCCCTCATGCAGCCACCCCGGCGCCGGCTGCCGGCGCGCGCGAGCGCCGCCCTCCCGCTCGACGCGGAGCAGCCGGCACGGGCCCCCTTCCGGGGCGTGCCCGTCGAGGCGAGGCAGCTTCTGGATTTGTGGCCGAAGTCTGTGTCTTCATTGAATAATTCTTCCGCGGGCTGGTATGCTTCGCCGGCGTGTCGCGCCGTTCCGGGCCCCATCCGCGGGAGCCCGGAGCTGACATGACGCACTCGTACGCTGCGACCTTCCGCGCTTCGTGCAGCCGAACTCCATCGGAGCGCTGCGTGGGGCGGGAAGCCATCGTAGCGGCTCGGGTCGAGGATTGCTCACCGTCGCAAGGACGGTGCGGGGTCCACGGGGACGCAACCACCTGAACGAACTGCCGGCGCGCGGAAGCGCCGGTCGAAAACAGCCAGGCGCACCTGCCGCCGTCGGCCCGCGAAACGCGGGCAACGCTTGCGCGACATCGCGCAGCATCGACGGCAGTCGAGCGCCGACAAGGAAAAACGACAATGAAGCGCATGTTGATCAACGCGACTCAGCGGGAGGAGTTGCGTGTCGCGATCGTGGACGGGCAGAACCTGTACGACCTCGACATCGAAATCCCCTCGAGGGAGCAGAAGAAAGCCAACATCTACAAGGCCCGCATCACCCGCGTCGAACCCTCGCTGGAAGCCTGTTTCGTCGATTACGGTGCCGATCGCCACGGCTTCCTGCCGCTCAAGGAAGTGTCCCCGCAGTACTTCACGCCTGGCACCAACCCGAACAAGGCCACGATCCGCGAACTCCTGAAGGAAGGCCAGGAGATCATGGTCCAGGTCGAGAAGGAGGAACGCGGCAACAAGGGCGCCGCGCTGACCACCTTCATCAGCCTCGCGGGCCGCTACATGGTGCTGATGCCGAACAGCCCGAAGGCGGGCGGCGTGTCGCGCCGCATCGAAGGCGAAGACCGGCAGACCATCAAGGAAGCGCTCGACCACCTCGAAGTGCCCGAGGGCATGGGCCTGATCGTGCGCACCGCCGGCCTCGGCCGCGACGCCGAAGAACTGCAGTGGGACCTCGACTACCTGCTGCAACTGTGGAAGGCGATCTCCGAAGCCGCGCAGGCGCGCCAGGGCGCGTTCCTGATCTACCAGGAATCCAGGCTCATCATCCGCGCGCTGCGCGACTACCTGCGCAACGACATCGGCGAGATCCTGATCGACCACGAGGAACTCTACGCGGACGCGCGCGAGTTCGTGCAGCAGGTGATGCCGAACAACCTGCGCAAGCTCAAGCTCTACCAGGACACCACGCCGCTGTTCTCGCGCTTCCAGATCGAAACGCAGATCGAGAACGCGTTCGAACGCCAGGTGCGCCTGCCTTCGGGCGGCTCGATCGTGATCGACCAGACCGAAGCGCTGACCGCGATCGACATCAACTCGGCCAAGGCCACGCGCGGCAGCGACATCGAGGAAACCGCGTTCAACACGAACTGCGAGGCCGCGGTGGAAATCGCGCGCCAGTTGCGCATCCGAGATGCCGGCGGCCTCATCGTGATCGACTTCATCGACATGGATTCGCCGCGCCACCAGCGCGAGGTCGAAGACAAGCTCAAGGACGCGCTCAAGCTCGATCGCGCGCGCGTGCAGGTGGGTCGCATCTCGCGCTTCGGCCTGCTCGAGATGTCGCGCCAGCGCCTGCGGCCGAGCCTCGGCGAAGCGACGCAGATCGTGTGCCCGCGCTGCGAAGGCCACGGCCGCATCCGCGGCGTCGAATCGCTGTCGTTGTCCGCGTTGCGCCTGGTCGAGGAGCACGCGATGAAGGACAGCACCGGCCAGGTGCTGGTGCAGGCGCCCTCGAGCGTCGCGAACTTCCTGCTCAACGAGAAGCGCCGCCAGCTCACCGAGATCGAAGCGCGCCACGACGTCAACGTGATTGTGGTCGCCGACGAGAACCTCGAAACGCCCCACCTCGAAATCCAGCGCCTGCGCGGCGCCGACATCGGCGAGGAGACGCGACCGAGCTACCAGCGCACGACGCCGGTCGCGGCGACGCCACTGCCGACGATGCTGCGCCCGAGCGAAGAACCCGAGCAGCCTGCGGTCGCGGGCGTGGTGCGCGCGACGCCCGCACCGGAACGCCCCGAAATCGCGACGGTCGTCGAGGCGCCGGTGGCCGCGCCGGCTGCCGCTGCGGCCGGCGGCCTGCTCGCACGCTTCATGGGATGGTTCCGCGGAGCGCCGGCGACGCCGACCGCGGCACCCGCAGCGCCCGCGCCACGTGCGCGGGATGCACAGGCGCGCACGACCGGATCCTCGCGTCCTTCCGGCCAGGCTCGTGGCGCGCAGTCCCCGCAACGCGGACGCGCGGAAGGTGGCCAGCAGCCGAATGGGCGCGGCGAAGGGCGCGGCGAAGGTCGCCGCGAAGCACGCGGGGAATCCGCGCGCCAGGGTCAGTCGCCGAAACCGGCGCGCGAGCGCGGAGCCCGTCGTGACGAGTCGCGCCGCGACGAACCGCGTCGCGACGAACCGCGTCGCGATGAAGTCCGCCGTGACGATGCACGAC
>DAIOWG010000138.1:0-7888 GCA_036758645.1 Dokdonella sp.
GGCGTCTACACGGTGCCGCTGCGCGTGGCCGAAGACACGCCCTACGCGTGGACATTCGGCGACGTGCAGGCACGCATGACGGTCACCGCGCCGGCCCACTACGGCGCGGTGGCAGGCGTCGTCAGCGGCCTTGGCCGATGCGATCTTTCGCCAGCGCCGATCGAGGGCGCGAGCGTGCGCATTTCGCACGCTGGCGGCAGTGTCACGACGTCGACCGATGCGGACGGTCGCTACGCGTACTGGTTCGATGCATCGAAAGGGCCGCTGCAAGTCGAGGTGGAAGCGCCCGGGCATCTCGCCGACACGCGCGAGGTCGCGTTGTCGGCAGGCGCGACGACCGATGCGGATTTCGGCCTGCGCCTGCTCGCGCCGTGCCTGATGCCCGATCCGCCCGCGCTGTCGGCGGTGGTGCCGGTCGGCGGTTCCCTGCAGCAGGCGTTCGACCTGCTCAACGGCGGCCCGGTTGCGGGCGCCTGGAGCGCGCGCGTCGGCGGCGACCCCGTGCTCCAGACATCGGTCCCGGTCAGCCAGACGACGAGCCCGGATCCGGTCGCGAACACGAGCTTCGGCTGCTTCAATCCGGGCACCGGCTTTTCGCTCGAGAACCGCTACCTGCGCGTGTTCGAGCCGTCGGACATCGCGTTGCCGGGCGACGTGCGCCGCATCGCGGCCATCACGTTCGCGATCGACTCGGCCGCGTCACAGAGCGGCATCGAGCCGATCACGCTGCGCCTGCACACGCTCGATGGACCGCTGCAACTCGGCAACCTCGCGCTGCTCGCGCAAGCCACCGCGACGATCAGCGACGAACCATTGCGTCGTTACCGCGCGGCGTTCGATGCACCGATCGAAGTGCCGGCCGATCGCGTGCTCGTCGCCGAACTGTACGTGCCCGATGGGGCGGAGCACGCGACCAGCGCCTACCCCGGCGGCAACAGCGAAGGCGAAACCGCGCCGGCCTGGTGGGTCGCGCCCGAATGCGGCGTTCCAGAGCCGGTCTCGCTGCCCGACATGGCGTTCGACTGGGTGCACCTCGTGCTCGAGCTCGAACTGCTCGCGTCCGATCCCTGCGGCGCATCGGCATCGCCGGTGGCGTGGCTCGCGGTGTCGCCTGCGTCCGGCAGCACGCCCGGTGACGGCGTGTCGAACCTGGTCGCGACGTTCGATGTCGGCGCGCTTGCGGTCGGAACGCATGGCGGCTCGGTCTGCATCGGAGGCGGCGCCGAACCGGACATGGTGCTGCCGGTGACGCTCGCGGTCGGCACCGGTGCCGACGCGGTGTTCGCGAACGGATTCGACTGACGCCGTTGCGCGCGGATGCGTGCCGGTGCCCGCGCACCGGCACGCGCTGCGCACCCGCAATCGATCAATCGAACGTGTCGGCGAACAGCAGGTCGTTGGTGGCGGCGCGCAGGCTCATGAGGCTGCCGGGCCCGGTCCCGATCAGCAGTGTCGTGATGATGCGGCCGGGGCGCAGCAGGAGCTGGTCCGCCGACATCCACGGAAAGCCGTTCTGCGCGATCGCGACCAGTTCGTGCAGGCTGCCCGCGTCACCGAACTGCGGATCGAGGCTGAAGTCACGGCGCAGGCGCAACAGGCTGAGTTCGGCTCGGTTGTCCGCGTTGTAGCTGTACCCCGCGAGCACGTACTTGCCGTCGCCCTGTCGTGCGATCGCGTCGATGCCGTCGGCGTTGTCGCCGCTGCCACCGAGGTCGAGGCCGTACACGCGATAGCCGAACGGGCCGAGCGCGGTATCGAGCTCGCCGTCGTCGCGCCAGCGCATCACGAGCATCTGCGCGCCGACCGTGTCGTCGTCGACATCGTGGAAGCTGCCGGCCTGCACGATGCTGCCCGTGGGCTCGACCAGTGCGGCGCGCGTGAGCGCGGCGCCGCCGTCGGATCCGGTCAGCATGCGCAGGTTGACTTCGCTGATGCCGGGTGCCGAGTTGCCGAAGCCGAGGTCGGGCGCGCCGTTGGGCTGCACGCGCACCGCGAACTGCGTGATCGCGAACGGGTTCTGCAGGGTGTCGCCAGCCGCAACGATGCGGCCGTCCGGCAACGCGTGCACGACGCCGACGCGCGTGACGCTCCAGGTGAACGGCAGGGTCACGCGGCCTGCATTGCCGAATCCCGGTGCAGCGCCGCCGTCGGCCGTGAAGTACGCGATCCCCAGATCGCTGGTATCGGCATTGGCGACGCCGCCGGCGACGAGGATGCCGTTGGCGTGCGTGCTCGCGATGCGCAGCGGGCGATCGTTGTTGCTGCCGCCCATGTCGAACGCGACGGTGAGGCGACCGCTGCCGAGCAGGCTGGTGTCGGGCAGCCCCTCCGGCGTCAGGCGGTAGATCTCGAAGTCGCCGCAGCCGCTGAATGCGAGCAGCGGCCGGCCGAGGCCGTCGAGCGTCGCGTGCGTGAGCCAACCCTCGGGGCAGGGCGGAACCAGCGTGCGCAGGCCGCCTTCGCCGAACGAGAAATCGAAGTAGCCGTCGGCGTCGAGGCGCCAGATCGCGGCGCGGTTTCCACCCTGGCCGTCGGCGAAATTGCCGAAATGGTAGAGACGCCCATCAGCCGCGGCAGCCACCGCGACCGTTTCATCGCCCTCGCCGAAGACCATCGGATTCATGTAGAAGCCGTAGCCCGGAAACTCGGCATCGGTCCCGAACGTCGCATCGGCATCGCCGTCGGCCGCGAGGCAGGACCCGGCGCACGACATCGCGAGCGCGAGCAGGACAGCGGATCGGGTCGACATGGCAGGCTCCAGCATGGGGTTGCCTGCACATACGGTGACCCGAGCCTGCAGGGATCATCCCGCTCGCGATCTTCCTTCGCGACCGGCCCGCGCTCGGCCCCCGGCGCTCATTCGAAACCATCCTCGAACACGAGGTCCGGGTCGGTTCCGCTCGACACGAAGCGGTAGACCGTGTCCTGGTTGATCGCCGCGAGATGAAGCTCGCCGTTCTCGTCCTCGCCGAAGCCGGTGTAGTTGAGCTCCGGGCCGGTCTGCCACAGCACGCTGGTCCAGCCCGAGGCGCCCTGCGTCGCGATGTGGATCTTGCCGCTGCAGTAGTCGGCGTACACGTACTTGCCCTGCAGCTCCGTGATCGCGCCGCGGTAGCGCGTGCCGCCGGTGATCGAGCTGCACGGCCCACCGTTGGATGCATGCGTATAGGTCAGGATCGGTGCGGCATAGCCGCTGCATCCGCCGCCTGGCGTCGGCGTGGTGCCCTCGCAGCGGTCCCAGCCGAAGTTGACGCCGCCGCTGCCCGCGGCGAGGTGGTCGACTTCCTCCATCTCGCTTTCGCCGACGTCGCCGATGAACAGCTCGCCATTGCTGCGATCGATGCCGATGCGGAACGGATTGCGCAGGCCGTAGGCCCAGATTTCGTCGCAGTTTCCACTGCCGCCGGCGCCGCCTGCGTACGGATTGCCCGCGGGGATCGAGTACGCGGCCGAGCCGTCGCCACTGGATGCGCACAATTCGTTCGCGCCGGCGGGCGTGGTCGCGTCGACATCGATGCGCAGGATCTTGCCGAGCAGCGCGCGCGAGTCGGGATTTCCGCCGCTCCCGGTGAACGCGCCGTCGGCCGGACACTGCGGATGGTTGGTGTCATTGGCGGCGAGGCCCGCGGGGTTCAGCGTCTGCGCACGGTTGCAGCCGTCATAGCTGTCGCCGCCGCCGCTGTCGCCGAGCGTGATGTAGAGATACCCGTCGAGGCCGAACTGCAGGTCGCCGCCGCGGTGGTATTCGGAATCCTGGTCCGCGCGCAGGATCACCGTCGCGCTCGCGGGATCGGCGACGTTCGGGTTGTCGGCGCGCGCCTGGTAGCGCACCACCGTCGCATCGCCGTCGGCGCTCGTGTAGTGCACGTAGAAGTACCGGTTGCTCGCATGGTCGGGATGGAACGCGAGGCCGAGGAAGCCGCCTTCCCCCGCCATGCTGAAGCCATGCGGCGCGCCGTTCGAGAGGTCGAGGAACGAACCCGGGGACACGCCGGTCGCGGCACCCGGCGGGCGAATCCGGATGCGCCCGTAACGGTCGACGACGAACAGCCGGCCACTGCCATCGTTCGCATGACGCACCGTCATCGGCGATCCGACGCCGGTGATCCAGGGCTCGAGCGCGAGATCGGCCGGCTGCGCAGTTGCCTGCGAGGCAGGCAGCGCGAGCGCGCACAGGGCCATCCAGGCGGTTCGCATCGGCGGTGTCCTCGCAGGATCGGCGCATCAGGGACGCGAAGCATAGTCCCAATCCCGACACGTCGCGCTGGACAGCGAGCTCGATGCCCGAGCGTTCAGCGACCCGCTCGGGCGCGACGCGGGTACCCACGCCCGGGCATCCATGCGATCCTCGGCGGTGACGACGACGGAGGCCGCAAATGCAACAACTCGGCATTGTCCTGTGTGTGGCGTTCGCGCTCGGCGCCTGCGCGCATCCCACGCGACCTTCGGCGCCGGTCGATGCAACGACCCCCGCGTCCGTGCCCGCCCGGCCCGCCGTGGCTCCCCTCGCAGCGGACACCCCGAGCACGACGGTCGACGGCAACCCGTTCATCGCCCCGGCCGGCTGGACGCTGGAAACGCGGACGCCCGCGGTGGTGTTGACCGCGCCCGAGGGTGGCTCCCGACTCGCGCTCGTCGACGTCGCCGCGGCCGATGCGGACGCCGCGGTCGCGGCCGCGTGGCAGGCCTACGATCCGGACGCGAAGTGGCCGCTCAAGCTCGCGAGCGACCTGCCCGCGCGCGACGGCTGGGAGCAGTCGCGGCGCTACGTTTACGAGACGTCGGCCAACGACAAGCGCGGCGTGCTGGCCCAGGCCCTTCGTCGCGGCGAGCGCTGGACCGTCGCGATCTACGACATGGCGAACGCGGTCGGCGAGAAGCGCGGCGCGCAGGTCGCGCTGGTCTTCAGCCGCCTGCTGCCGAAGGGCTACAGCCGCGAATCGTTCGCGGGCCGGCGTGCGCATGGGCTGGACGCCGCACGACTCGCCGAGCTCGACGCGTTCATCGAGGCGTCGCGTTCCAAGCTCGAAGTCCCGGGCGTCGCGGTCGGCGTGGTGCAGGACGGCAAGGTCGTGCTCGCGAAAGGATACGGCGTGCGCGAACTCGGCAAGCCCGACAAGGTCGATGCCGACACGCTGTTCATGATCGCGTCGAACACCAAGGCGCTGACGACGCTGATGCTCGCCAAGCTCGTCGCCGACGACCGCTTCGACTGGGACACGCCGGTCACGTCGATCCTGCCTTCGTTCCGTCTCGGCGACGCGCAGACCACGCGCCAGGTGCTGGTGAAGCATCTGATCTGCGCCTGCACCGGCCTGCCGCGCCAGGACATGGAGTGGCTGTTCGAAGCCGAGGGCGCCACGCCCGAATCGGTGATGCGCACGCTCGCGACGATGCAACCGACCAGCGCATTCGGCGAACTGTTCCAGTACTCCAATCCGATGGCCGCGGCGGCCGGATTCGCGGGCGGGCACGTGCTGTATCCCGGCCTCGAATATGGCGCCGCCTACGACGCCGCGATGCAGGCGCTGGTGTTCGATCCGCTCGGCATGGCGTCCACCACGTTCGACTATGCGAAGGCGCTGCGCGGCAACCACGCGATGCCGCACGGCCTCGACGTCGATGCGCGCACCGTGCGCGCGAGCATGGACCTCAACTACACGATCATCCCCGCACGCCCGGCCGGCGCCGCATGGAGCAACGTCGACGACGTGCTGCGTTACGTGCAGATGGAACTCGACCAGGGCCTGCTGCCCGACGGCACGCGCTACATCGATGCCGACCCCCTGCTCGAGCGCCGCAAGCCGCAGGTCGCGCTCGGCCAGGACGCGAGCTACGGCATGGGCCTGATGGTCGACTCGACCTGGGGCGTGCCGGTCGTGCACCACGGCGGCGACATGCTCGGTTTCCACTCGGACATGCTCTGGTTGCCGGACCACGGCGTCGGCGCAGTGATCCTGACCAACTCCGATCCCGGCGTGTTCATGCGCGGGCCATTGCAGCGGCGCCTGCTCGAGCTGCTGTTCGACGGCAAGGCCGAGGCGGCCGAAACGGTTGCCGCGAGCGCGCAGCGGGTGAAGGAGGGCGCGGCCGCGGAACGCAAGCGCCTGACCGTGCCAGCGGCGCCCGCCGAATCGGCGAAGCTCGCTGCGCACTACCGCAGCGCCGAACTCGGCGCGATCGGCGTGTCGCGCAGGGATGGCGCGACCTGGTTCGATTTCGGCGGCTGGAAGAGCGAGATGGCGTCGCGACGCAACGACGACGGCAGCACCTCGTTCGTGACGATCTCGCCGGGCGAGGACGGCTTCGAATTCGTGGTCGCCGAGCATGAGGGCGCGCGTGCGCTGGTGCTGCGCGACGCGCAGCACGAGTACGCCTTCCGGGAATCCGGCGGCTGATCCCGTGCGGGGCGTTCGCGCGCGGTCGCGCGCACGCCTCGCGCCCGTTCATGCGCCGTTCGCCCCCTTGCCGACACCGTTGCCGGCGGACAAGGGGACCCCGGATGCCCAAGCGCTGGAGCCGCAAACGCATGGTCTGGACGATCGTCATCACCGCCGTGGCGACCGCACTGCTGTGCGCGATCGCATTGAATTTCGCGACTTCCGAGAAAAAGATCGAACGCAGGATCGAGCATCGATACGCGATCGCCGATCCGCAGTACCTGCGTGAAATGTCGGTGATGCTCGGTCCCGCGGTGCTGCCGGGCAACCACGTGACCGCGTTGCAGAACGGCGTCGAGATCTTCCCCGCGATGCTCGAGGCGATCCACGAAGCGAAGGTATCGATCACGTTCGAAACCTACATCTACTGGTCCGGCGAGATCGGGGCGAAGTTCGCCGACTCACTGGCCGAACGCGCGCGCGCAGGCGTTCTCGTCAACGTGACGATCGACTGGGTCGGCAGCATCAAGATGGAGCAGGAGCTGATCGACCGCATGCAGGACGCGGGCGTGCACGTCGAGCGCTACCGGCCGCTGCACTGGTACAACATCAGTCGCATGAACAACCGCACGCATCGAAAGCTGCTCGTCATCGACGGGCGCGTCGGCTTCACCGGCGGCGTCGGCATCGCCGACCAGTGGCAGGGCAACGCGGAAGACGCCGAGCACTGGCGCGAGACGCATTTCCGCATCGAAGGTCCGGTCGTTGCGCAACTTCAGGCCGCGTTCAACGACAACTGGATCAAGACCACCGGCGAAGTGCTCAACGGCGAGGCCTACTTTCCGCCGCTGGAGCAGGCGGGCGGCATGCTCGCGCACCTGTTCGTCGCTTCACCCTCGGGTGGCAGCGAGAGCATGCACCTGATGTACCTGATGGCGATCGCGGCCGCGGTGCGTTCGATCGACCTCGAGGCTTCGTACTTCGTGCCCGACGAGCTCGCGATCAAGGCGCTGCTGGCGGCGCGCGAACGCGGCGTGCGCATTCGCATCATCGTGCCGGGCGAGAACATCGATTCGGAAGCGGTGCGCCTGAGTTCGCGCGCGAGCTGGGGTCCGCTGCTCGCGGCCGGCATCGAGATCCACGAGTACGTACCGACGATGATGCACACCAAGCTGCTGATCATCGACGACGAGATGGTTTCGGTCGGCTCCACCAACTTCGACATCCGCTCGTTCCGCGTCAACGACGAGGCGAGCCTGAACATCTACGATCATGGGTTCGCGGCGCAGATGACCGCTGCATTCGAGCAGGACCTCGCGCAGACCAGGAAGTACGACTACGCCACGTGGGAGCGGCGCCCGCTGCGCGAGAAGCTCGTGGAGAAGCTGCTGTATCCGATCCGCTCGCAGCTGTAGGAGCGCACCCTGAGCGCGATGCGCGCCAATCGGAATGGCGTCGTGCAACCGGTTTCCTGCGCGGATCGCCCACAGGGTGGGCTCCTACGGATG